>NZ_JBBAYJ010000022.1 GCF_037153975.1 Aquipuribacter sp. SD81 | reverse complement strand
CGTGGTCGCGGCGTGCTCGGCCTGCATCCGCGAGCGCAGCTCCGCGACCGCCGCCAGCCCCACCCCGTCCACCGCCGCGGCGACCCGACCGGCCAGGCGCACCACCTCGACGAGCGCGTGGTCGTCGAGGACACCCACGTCCGGGACCGCACCGATGTCCACCAGGGCATCTGGCCGACTCGCCTCACCCGGCACCTCGACGTCCTCCGTGTCGCTGTCGACGGCGTGGGTGCTGTCGCTGCTGTCGTTGCCGTCGCAGCGCAGCAGGGCGGCCACCTGCCGGAGCACCCCCGTCACCGTCGGCCCTCCCGGACCCGGCGACCCGCTCGACTCGAACACGTGTACGAGAGTAGGCGCGACCACCGACACAACCCCCGTCCTCCGGCCTCGGTCGGACGGCCGCGAGACGCCGTGCGCTCCACGGCTACGGTCGTGCCCGTGGACACGGAGGCCGGGCGCACGGCCCCCCGCCGGTCACCGCGGTCGTCCCGACCGCCGCGGGCACCCCGCGGACCCGACGTGCTCACCATCGGTGTGGACATCGGCGGCACCAAGATCGCGGCCGGGTGCGTCACGGCCGACGGCACGGTCGTCGACCGGACCCGGCGCGACACCCCCGGCCGCAGCACCGCACCGGCCGTCGTCGAGGACACGATCCTCGACGCGGTCGGCGAGCTCACGGCCCGCCACCGCGTGCACGCCGTCGGTATCGCCGCGGCGGGCTTCGTCGCCGCCGACCGCCGGACCGTGCTGTTCGCGCCGCACCTGTCGTGGCGGCACGAGCCGCTGCGTGACGCGCTGTACCGCCGGCTGCGGCTGCCGGTCGTCGTGGAGAACGACGCGAACGCGGCCGCGTGGGCGGAGTGGCGCTTCGGAGCCGGGCGCGGCGAGAGCCACCTGCTCGTCGTCAACCTCGGCACAGGGATCGGTGGGGCCGTCGTCACCGACGGCGCGCTGCAGCGCGGCCGGTTCGGTGTGGCCGGGGAGTTCGGGCACATGCAGGTCGTGCCGGGCGGGCACCGCTGCGAGTGCGGCAACCGCGGGTGCTGGGAGCAGTACGCCAGCGGCAACGTGCTCGTGCGCGAGGCCCGGGCGCTTCTCACGAGCGGCTCCCCCGTCGCGCTCGCCCTCCGCGAGGCGACCGGCGGCGACCCCGACGCCCTCACCGGCCCGCACGTCACCCGCCTCGCGGCCGACGGGGACCCGGCGTGCGCCGAGCTGTTGGCCGAGGTGGGGCAGTGGCTCGGCGTCGGCATCGCCAACCTCGTCGCCGCCTTCGACCCCGGTCGGGTCGTCGTGGGCGGGGGCGTCTCGGAGGCGGGCGAGCTGCTCCTCGGGCCTGCGCGGCAGGCCTTCGCCCGCACCCTCACCGGCCGCGGCTTCCGGCCGGAGCCCGCGCTGCTCCGCGCCGCGCTCGGCAACGAGGCCGGGGTCGTGGGGGCCGCTGACCTCGCCCGCCCCTTCGCCCGTCGGCTCGCGCGCGCCCGCTACCGCCGCGAGCTCGCCCGGACCGCGACGACCGGCCGCTGACGCGGCTGCGCCCGGAGCGAGGACACCACCTCGACCGGGGCCCGGCCTGCCGGGTTTGCCCGCACTCCCACCGGGGCACATTCCGTGGCGTACGGCCGCGAGGGGTGGCCGCTCGAGCACGGAGGCGACGATGCTGCCGCACCACCACGGCGACCGCGCAGTCCGAACACGACGCCTTCCCGGCGTCGCCGGTCTGCCGGTCCTGGACCCGCGAGGTCGCCGCCTCGGCCGCGCGCGGGGCATCCTCCCGGGCGCCACCGCCGGCAGCCCGTCCTGGCTCGTCGTCGCGACCGGGGCGTTGGGCCTGCGCGAGGCACTGGTCCCCCTGCCGGTCGTGTCCCTCGACGGGCGCGCCGTCCGCGTCCCGTGGGGACGCGACCAGGTGAGGCACGCGCCGCGCCCGGGTGACGTGTCCGTCCTGCGCCCCGCGGACGAGCACGCCCTCAGCCACTGGTACCGCACGTCGGCGTCGGCGACGCGGTCCGACAGCGACGGCCGGGACGGCATGGCCCAGGCCGCCTGAACGGCGCGGGCCTACGGTGGACCATGGCCCGCTACTTCGACGTGCACCCCGTCGACCCGCAGCCTCGCGCCGTCGCGCAGGTCGCCGCGCTCATCCGTGACGACGCCCTCGTCGCGTACCCGACCGACTCCTGCTACGCGCTCGGCTGCCGCCTCGACAGCGTGACCGGCCCGGAGCGCATCCGCCGGATCCGGGGCCTCGACGACCGGCACCACTTCACGCTCGTGTGCGCGGACTTCGCGCAGCTCGGTCAGCTCGTCGACCTCGACAACGCCGCCTTCCGCGCCGTCAAGGCCGCCACCCCCGGCCCCTTCACCTTCATCCTCCGGGCCACCAAGGAGGTGCCGCGCCGGCTGCAGCAGCCACGCAAGAAGACGGTCGGCGTCCGCATCCCCCAGCACCCGTTCGTCTCCGCGCTGCTGCGCGAGCTCGGTGAGCCGCTGCTGTCGAGCACGCTGCTGCTGCCCGACCACGACGAGCCGATGACGGACGGCTGGGCGATCAAGGACGAGCTCGACGCGGTCCTCGACGCCGTCGTGGACGCGGGCGAGACCGGTACCGAGCCGACGACGGTCGTCGACCTGTCGACCGGCGTCGCCGAGGTCGTGCGCGTCGGGGCGGGCGACCCCGCGCGTCACGGCTGGGGCGTGGAGGAGTAGGCAGGGGTCGTGGACACCCCCTTGGACGACTCTCACCCCGGCCGCCCCGGACCCCTGGAGGACCTGCCCTACCGGTTCTCCTACGCCGTGCGGTACGCGTTGCTCGCCGTCCTCGGCCCGCCGACCCTCGCGGGCGAGGCCGACCCCCGCGTCCGCATGCGCGAGGAGAAGCGATGGCGCTGGGAGGCGAGGGCGCGCCGGCGCGGTGACTGACCCGCACCGCCTGCTCGACGACCCGGCGCCCGGTCATCACCGTCCCGGGAACGGGTAGGCGTCCGTCATGGAGCTGTCCGTCCCCGCGTCCCTGCTCGCCGCCGGCGCGGTCTCCGTCGCCCTCGCCGTCATCCACGTGTTCTCCGGTGTGCTGCGACGCCTGCCCGCGCCCGAGCGGGCCGTCGGCTCCTTCGCCGGCGGGATCTCGGTGGCCTACGTCTTCCTGCACCTGCTGCCGGAGATCGCGACCGGCAACCAGGGCGTCGCGGAGGCGCTCGACGACGTGGTCACGGAGACGCCGCTCGTGGAGCTCGCGCTGTTCGCGGTCGCGCTCACCGGCTTCGCGGTCATGTACGCGCTGGAGCACCTCGGCCGGCGTGACGGTGAGGCCCGCGCCCGGACGGGCGGGGGCAGGAGCTCGGCGCTGCTGTACCGCGCCCACCTGGGCGCCTTCGCGCTCTACAACGTGCTCATCACGTACTCGATGCCGCTGCGCTTCCGCACGGGCGTCCTCTTCGCGCTGCTCTTCGCCGTCGCCATGGCGCTGCACTTCCTGCTCACCGACCGCGGCCTGTCGGAGCACTACCCGGACCGCTTCGGTCGCTCGTCCCGGCTCGTGCTCGCGGGGGCGCTCGTCGTCGGGCTCCTCCTCGCCGCGGCCGCGGCACCCACCCGCACCCTCACGGTGTCGGTGCTCACGGCCCTGCTCGGTGGCGCGGTCCTGCTCAACGTGTTCAAGGAGGAGCTGCCCTCCAGCGGGCGCAGCAGCATGCCGTGGTTCCTCGTCGGGCTCGGCGTCTACGGGGTGCTGCTGGCCGCCGTCACCGCCGCCGAGGGGTGAGCGCCCCTCACTGGTAGGTGACGAGCACCGGCCTCGGCTCCACCTGCACGGTCTGCTCCGGGGTGAGCATCGGGGAGTCCTCGTCGACGAAGTTCTTCCAGCCCCACCACTCGATGTCGGGCGCGTAGCGCTGCAGCGTCCGCCACGTGTCCTGCTTGGCCGGCTGGGACCCCTGCCCGTCGACGTGCACGACGACCGCGACCTCGCTGCGCGAGGTGTCCAGCGACGGCAGCCCCTCGAGCATGTCGGTGCGGAACGCGTGCAGCACGAGCATCTTCTGCGGCAGCCGGTCCTCCCGGACCAGGTCCGCGAGCCAGTCCGACACCTCCTGCACCTCCTCGACGTCGACCGAGCCGATCTGGCGCAGGTGCCGCTCGTCGGGCGCGAGCCGCCACTCCGGGTCCAGCGCCAGACCGACGTGCGGCTCGCGCAGCAGCTCGGTGTACTCCTGGGCCTGGGAGAGGAAGTCCGAGCGCCCGGGCTGCAGGTCGAGGAGGACGTACTGCCCGTTCTCGCCCGCGAGGTCGACGAGCGGCCGCAGCGTCTCCAGCGACCACTCGTTGGAGTAGTCGCCGTCGTCGCCGGCCGAGCCCGACGCGACGGTGGCGATGAGCTCCAGCGCCGGCACGACGGTCCCGTCCGTGAGCGTCTCGTACTCGGCGGCGGTCTCCGCCGCGCGCTCGACGGTCGCCTCCGGCCCCTGCTCCCCCAGCACCCCCAGGCTCGAGGTGACCGGCGAGCCGTACAGGGCGACGTACGTCGGGCCGGGCAGCACGAGCTGCCCGCCGCCCGGCAGCTCGCGGCCGCTCGCCGCCGTCTCGGTGCGCCACGCGAGCGTCCCGGCGTCACCGAAGGCCGGGCCGAGGCCCACGACGACCGAGGGCGGCGCGGCCGCGACGGCCTGCACGGTGGCCGACCGGCTGCGCGGGTCCCCGTCCGGGGCGAGGAGCACCGCGGCGCCCGCCGCGCGGGCCGTGGCGACCGCCGGCACCTCGCCCGCCTCCCCCGTCGTGAGCACGAGGACGTCGGCACCGAGGCCGTCGGCCGGCGCGGTGGCGGGGAGCCCGCCGCGCCCGTCGGTCGGAGCGGCGGTACCCGGCGCGGAGCCGGTCGCGCCAGGCGGGTCGGACGGGTCCGACGTCTGCGAGGCAGCCGCCGGGGCGAGCGCCACGAGGTCGGCGACGTCCGCGGGCGACGGCGCAGGCCTGCGGAGCAGGCCCTCCAGCGCCGAAGGGTCGGCGGGCGCGGTGACGGTCTCGACGGGCAGCCCGTCGGTGTCGACGTCGCCGACGACGACCGCGGCGGTCGCGCCGAGCCGCTCGACCTCCGCCGCCACCCCGGCCGACGCCTCCGCCCCGCCGCCCCCGTCCGACGCGACCGGCGAGGGGTCGCTCCCGGCACCGGAGGGGCCCTCGTCCTGGGTCGGGGCCGACCCCTCGGCGCCGGGGGGCGCGGAGGAGGCAGGCGCGGAGGAGGCAGGCGCGGAGGACTCGGGCCGCGGGGGCGCGGGTGCGACGAGGAGGGGGACGCCGAGCGCGACGGCGACGCCGGCGGCGCGCAGCTGCTCCTCCGGCGCGTCCTCCGGCGCGAGCACGACGAGCGGCGCCGAGGCGAACAGCGCCTCGGACGTGGCGACCGCGAGCGCCGCCTGCTCCTCGGCGAGCACGGTGGTGGCCTCCGGGGCCCGCACGACGGGGACGGCGGGACCGGCCTCGGCGGCCTCGGCGGTCGCGGCAGCGGTGCCGCCGGTCGCGCCGTCGCCCGAGCCGTCCGCGGGTCGTGTCGTCCCCGTCGGCCCCGTGCAGCCCGCGGCCAGCGCGGCGACGAGCACGAGCGGCGCGAGCCGGGCCGCGGTCCCGCGACGACGGGCGGACGGGCGCGGGGGCAGAGGCGGGACCGGCATCGGCGCCACTCTCGCAGACCGCGGCGGGACGGTCCTGTCCCGCGCGCGCACGACAGCGCCCCCGCGCGCGCACGACAGCGCCCCCACGTCCGAGACGGACGGGGGGCGCTGCCGGTCGAGGCTGCTGCTCAGCGCGCGCCGCTCAGCGCGGCCCGCGGCCCCCGCCGCGTGAGGACGCGCGGACGACGACCGGGTGGTCCGCGACCACGACCACGTCACCGACCTCGGCGACGAGGTCGTGGCGTCCGAGGGCGGTGCCCGCGGGCACGCGCAGCCGGACCTCGGCGGTCCCGTCGGCGCCGACCACCACCGTGCCGAGCGGCACCGTCGTGGTCCGCCGACCGCGCTCGTCGACGAGCCGCACCTGCGCCGTCGCCCCGGCGGGGGCGCCGCTCAGCGTCGCGGTGACGTGGTCGCCCGCGGCGACGAGCCAGTCCCCGACCACGAGCGACGCGTCCGGCTCGGGCTCCGGCTCGGGCTCCGGGTCCGGGTCCGGGTCCTCGGGTGCGGCGACGAGCTCGAGCACGCCCCACCGTGACGTCGTCTGGTAGCCGAGCCCGGTCGGGTCCGCCCACGAGCGGATGCCCGTGCGGGCCCCGTCGGCGGCGTCGTTCACCTGCACGTCGAAGCCGTGGAACGTGCCGAGCCCACCGCTCTCCAGCAGGCCCACCGACGCCTCGACGACGTAGCCGCCGTCGACCACCGAGGTCGCGGAGTCGAGCCGGTTGGCCTGGAACCCCTCGTCGCCGGTGCCGAACGACACCGTGTTCTCGTACGAGATGCGGATCTGCGTGTCGTCGTAGCGGTAGGGGCCGTTGCGCACGTTGCCCGCGTCGACGAACAGCTCGACGGAGTCCTGCTGCCACGGGTCGGAGCCCGTCGCGTCGAGGACCGGGTCGCTCACCTCGGCGAGCACGTACAGCGTCTGCCCCTGCCACAGGGTGCGGACCTCGGCGGTGGCGCCGCCGGAGCCCGACACCTGCGTGTCGGTCGTGACGACCTCGGCCGAGGACCACACGTCGTCGACCTCGCCGTCGACCACCGGCGCGGTGGTCGCCTCGACGGCACGGGCGAACGACAGCGGCTCGACGAGCGTGAGCGTGCCGAGCGTCCCGGGCTCGTTCCACCCGGTGACGGTCCCGCCGTCCGTGCCGCCGCCGTCGAGCACCCGCAGGTCGAAGGCGACCGTGTCGCCCTGCGCGGCCGCGAGCGGCACGCGCAGCGCGACGCGCCAGCCGTCGTCGGTGGCCCCGGTGACGGCGCTGCCGCCGTCCCCGCCGCTCACCGTGCCGTCGCGCGCGACCCGCCACGTGCTCTCCCCGACGGCCACCTCGACGGCGTCCCCGCCGTCGACCGTCGTGTCGGCGACCTCGGCGTAGACCGTGAGCGCGTCGCCGCCCCAGCGCAGCTGGAAGTCGGCGGCCTGCTCGACCGGGAGCAGCGGGAGCCGGTCCCACGTCGCCGCGTCGAGGGCGCCCGCGAGCGGCACGTCCTCGGCGAAGACGACCGCCGTGCGCTGCCGCTGGGGCAGGTCGAGGTCGGCGGCGCCGTAGAACGCGGGCTTCGCCTGCAGGGCGTCGTCGAACAGCAGCGGCCCGCCGTTCGCGGCGCGCCACGAGCGCCCGTCCGTCAGGCCCCAGACCGTGACGGAGTACAGCGAGTCGGCGTGCTCGCGGAAGATCCGGAACGCGTCGCGGTAGTAGTACCCCTGGTCGACGAAGCGCGCCTGCGTCTCCGGGGTGCCGGTCGTGACGTCGAGCTCGGTGACGGCCTGCTGCACGGGCAGGTCCTCGAAGCGGACGATCGCGTCCTCGAGCGCCTGGACGGGCACCGACAGGCTGACGTGGAACTGGTGGCCCACGCCGTCCAGCGGCACGCCGCGGGCGAGCAGCCGCTCGACGAGCGCGCGGTAGCGGCCCTGCTTGCCCAGCTGCTCGGTGTTGTAGTCGTTGATGAACAGCGCGACCGGGCGGTCGGTCCCCTCCGCGGCGTAGACGTCGTTGAACGCCTCGTCGGCGTAGGCGAAGGCGAGGTCGACGAACTCCTCCCCCAGCACGCGGTACCACTCGCTGCGGCGCATGCCGTCGGAGAACTCACCGGAGTCGGAGATGACCTCGTTGACGACGTCCCACGCCACGAGCGGGTTCGTGTCGCTGCCGAAGGCGCCGTAGCGCTCGGCGAGCACCTCGGCGACGGAGAAGACGTGCGTGCGCATGCGCTGGCGCAGCAGCTCCTTGTCGGCCTCGCTCGTGGTGAGCGGGCTGCCGTCGGCGGCGGTGAAGAACCACGCGGGCGTCTGGCTGTGCCATACGAGCACGTGGCCGTAGACGCGCAGGTCCTCCTCGGCGGCGAAGTCGAGGACCGCCTGCGCCTGCGGGTGCAGCCGGAAGCTGTCCGGCCCGTCCCCGGCGTAGAACGCCTCGGGCTTCATGTGGTTCTCGTGCGACACCTGGTCGAAGTGCCGGGTGAGCAGCTCCGCCGCCGCACCCGTCGTCTCGCGCTCGTCGATGGCGACCCCCACCGGGAACGGCACGGTCTCCTTCAGCGGGGTGAGGTCCTGCACCTCGGGCGCGTCCTGCGGCGTGACGGTGACGTCGTCGACGAGGAAGCTGCCCGCCGAGCCGTCCGGGTACCGCGTCTCGAGGTAGAGGAACAGGCTGTCGGCGGCCGGCACCTGGTAGGTCGCGGTGACCTGCGTCCAGTCCGAGGCGGTGACGCCGCTGAACTGGCCGACGGTGTCGTACGAGGTCGCGCCGCCGCCCGTGCGCTGCACCGACAGCCACACGTCGTCCGGCGTCGCACCGGGCGCGAAACGCACCCACGCGGAGACCTCGTACGTCGTGCCCGTCGTCATGAGACCCGTGACGTCGCGGCCGATGCCGTCGCCCTGCGTCGTGCGCCCGCTGACGAGGGCGCTCTGCGCGCCGGTGCGCGCGAAGTCGGTGGTGACCGCGACGGTCGGGTCGCCGTCGGCGTCCCCGCGCGGCACCCAGCCGTCCAGACCGTCCTCGAAGGACGTCGACAGGCCCGGTCCGACGGGTCCGCCCGGCTCGCCGTCCGGGTCGTCACCGGCGCCGCCCACGGGCAGGGAGAACGTCCAGCCGTCGGCGACCTTCTCCGCGAGGACCGTCTCCAGGGCCGCCACGGTCCCGGAGCGGTCGCCGCCGCCGTCGTGTACGAGCACGACCGCGCCGGGCTGCCACGCCTCGCGCAGGTTCGCGGTCAGCGTCGGCACGGACAGGTCGTTGCCGTCCCAGTCGAAGATCACGTTGCCGAGGCCGAGCGGCTGCATGCCGAGCGCGGCCGCGACCTCGCCGGTCACACCCCAGCTGCCGTTGGGCGCGCGGAAGTACGGCACCGGCGCGTCGGGGTCGCCGAGCGCCTCGCGGATGATCGCGAGGTTCGCCTTCAGGTCGGCCTCGACCTGCGCCTGCGTGAACGCGCCCATGTCGGCGTAGGACGTGGAGTGGTTGCACAGCGTGTGCCCCTCCGCCACGATCCGCCGGAGGATCTCCGCCCCGCCCGGCGCGGTGACAGTCTGGCCGATGACGCAGAACGTCGCCGTCACGTCGTAGGCGGCGAGAAGGTCGAGGACGGCCTCGGTCTCGCCGGGGTTCGGCCCGTCGTCGAGCGTGAGGGCGACGACGTCGCCGGTCCCGCGGGCCGCGGCGCGCGGCGTGGTCGTCGGGTCGCTCGCACCACCCGGCACGAAGTCGGGGTCCGGCGTCGGCTCCCACGGCTCGCCGTCGGCCGCCTCGCCCGTGATGACGAGGTCGTCGAGGAGGTAGTCGTACGGACCCTCGAGGGCGCCCGTGCCGAGGTAGACGCGCTGCGTCGCGGTGTCGGCGTCCGCCGGCACCGTGTACGTGCCGGTGACGGTCGTCCACGCCGCCGCGCTCATCGTCGTGTTCCCCACCCACGTGTACGCGGGCTCGACGACGAACCGCACGCCGGCGCTGCCGGCCGTGCCGTCGGCGAGCCGCGCCCGCGCGGAGAACGTGTACGTCTCCCCCGGCGCCAGCAGCCCGCCCGGCGACTTCACGCCGTCGTAGTCGTTGGCGCGACCGGACACGAGCAGCGCGCGCCCGCCGTCCTCGCCCGCGCCGTCGACGACCTGAAGCGTCGCGTCGCCGTTCTGGACCCAGGGACCGGTGGTCCCGTCCTCGAAGTCCGTGGCCACGAGGACCTGCGGGTCCTCCGCGGCCGCGGCGCCCGCCGGTGCCTGCACGGCCGCCCCCGTCCCGGTCCCCACGAGGAGGGCGACGACCGCCGCCCCCCACCTGTTCCTGCTGTGCCTGCCTCGCATCGTCATCGCCCCTTCGCGACTCGTGTGCTGGGTGTGCTGGGTGTGCTGGGTGTGCTGGGTGTGCTGGTGTGCTGGGTGTGCTGGATGCCGGACGTGCTTGGTCAGCCGACCTCGACGGTCGTGAACCGGTCGTCGGCCGTCGTCACCTCGTGGACGTCGCCGACGAGCTCGACGCGGGCCTCGCCCGCGCGGTCGGCGCAGGAGCGCCCGACCCACACCTCGAGCGCGCCCGGCTCCACGACCCGGCGCAGCCGCCGGTCGGAGAAGGCGAGCCGCGCCGTCGGCACGGAGAAGCGGACCGTCGCCTCCTCGCCCGGGCCCAGCGGCACCCGGGCGAAGCCGAGCAGCTGGGCGACGGGCCGCGTGACGGACGCGACGACGTCGTGCCCGTACAGCTGGACGACCTCGGTCCCGGACCGCTCGCCGTCGTTGCGGACACGGGCGGTCACTTCGACCCGCCCGCCGGTCGGCGCGACCGGTGCCGCCTCCACCGACAGGTACGAGAAGCTCGTGTACGTGAGCCCGTGCCCGAACGGCAGGGCCGGCGCGCTGTCGAGCGTCGTCACCGACGAGGACCCGCCGAGCCGCGGGTGGAGGTAGGAGTACGGCTGCGCGCCGGCGGAGCGCGGCATGCTGACCGGCAGCCGGCCGGACGGCTCGACCCGACCCGTGAGGATCCCCGCGAGGGCGCGGCCGCCCTCCTCGCCGGGGAAGAACGCCTGCACGACGGCCGCGCAGCGCGCGAGCGCCCAGTCCACGGCGTACGGGCGACCGGAGAGCAGGACGAGGACCACGGGCGTGCCCGTCGACAGGACCGCCTCCACGAGCTCGCGCTGCACGCCCGGCAGCTCGAGGTCGTCGCGGTCGCAGCCCTCCCCGACCGTCCCGCGGCCGAAGAGACCCGCCTGGTCGCCGACCACGACGACGGCGACGTCGGCGCCGCGGACCACCTCGACCGCGCCGGGGATGCGCGTGCGGTCGGCGTCGTCGACCCCGCAGCCGGCCACGTGCACGACCTCGCTGGGGCCGAGGGCCGGCTCGTCGCGCAGCGCCTCGAGCACCGTCGGCGCCTCGAGCCCGGCGGGGGTGCCCGGGTGCTGCGGGAGCACGTGGTTGACGAAGGAGTAGCAGCCGAACAGCGCGTCGGAGCGGTCGGCGTTCGGGCCGACCACGGCGACCCGCGCCGGTGCGGCCCGACCGGGCGCCGTCAGCGGCAGCGTGCCGTCGTTGGCGAGCAGCACGACCGACTCCTCCGCGAGCCGCCCCGCGAGCGCCCGGTGCCCGGGCGGGTCGAGGTCGGGGACCTCGGTGGAGGACACGAGCGCGTCGAGGCGCTCGAGGTAGCTGCCGTCGAGCAGGCCGAGCGCCTCCTTCTGGCGCAGCACGCGGAGCACGGCGACGTCGACGACCTCCTCCGGCACGCGCCCGTCGCGGACGGCCGCCTCGAGCGGGTCGAGGTAGGCGTTGCCGGTGGGCAGCTCGACGTCGACCCCGGCCACGAGCGCCTGCCGGGCGGCGTCGGCCAGGTCGGCGGCCACCTCGTGCAGCGTGTGGAGGAACGCGACCCCGAAGTAGTCGGCGACCACGGTGCCCTCGAAGCCCCACCGCTCGCGCAGCAGGCCTGTGAGCAGGTCGCGGTCGGCCGCGGCCGGGACGCCGTCGACCTCGGCGTAGGAGTGCATGACGCTGGCGACGCCACCGTCGAGCACCGCCATCTCGAAGGGCGGCAGCAGGACGTCGGCCACCTCGCGCGGCCCCGCGCTCACCGGGCCGAGGTTGCGCCCGCCGCGCGAGCCGGAGTAGCCGACGAAGTGCTTGAGCGTCGCGTGGACGCCCGCGGCCTGCAGCCCCCGCACGTAGGCGGTGCCGACGACGCCCACGAGGTACGGGTCCTCCCCGATGCACTCGTCGACGCGGCCCCAGCGCGGGTCGCGGACGACGTCGAGGACCGGCGCGAGCCCCTGGTGGACGCCGAGGCCCGCCATGGACCCGCCGATCGCCGTCGCCGTCTCCTCGACGAGGGCGGGGTCGAAGCTCGCGCCCCAGGCCAGCGGGGTGGGGAAGGTCGCCGCCTGCCACGCCGCGAGGCCGGTGAGGCACTCCTCGTGGGCGATCGCGGGGATGCCGAGGCGCGTGCGCTCGACGAGCCAGCGCTGCGCGTCGCGCAGGGCGCGCCGACCGACCGCGGGCGTGACCGGGCGCGTGCCGAACACGCGGGTGAGGTGGCCGAGCCCGTCGGTGGCGAACTCCTCGAACGGGGGCGCGGTGTCGCCGATCATGGCGTCCTGCAGCGGGGCGACGACGTCGCCGTCCTCGCCGGCGCCCACCCACAGGCCCACGAGCTGCGCGAGCTTCTCCCGCAGCGTCATGCACCCCAGCAGGTCCTCCGGGCGCCGGGCCGTCCCCGACGCGCGCACGAGTGCCGTCATCCCTTCACCGCTCCCGTCAGGCCGCCGACGATGCGCTTCTGCGCGAGCAGGAAGAACACGAGCGCCGGCACCATGGCCAGCGACGTGAACGCGAGGACGGCGGCGGTGTCCTGCGTGTACTGCGTGGAGAACGTGGCGACGCCCAGCGGCAGCGTGTACGAGTCCGGCTGGCTCAGGACGAGCAGCGGGAGCAGGTACGCGTTCCACGACTGGACGAAGGCGAGCACGCCGACCGTGACGAGCGCGGGCAGCGACAGCGGCAGGGCGATGCGCCAGAAGAACCCGAGCCGCGAGCAGCCGTCGACGGCGGCCGCGTCCTCCAGCTCGTCGGGCAGCGCCCGCAGGAACGGCCGGAGGATGACGATGGTCATGGGCAGCGCGAAGGCGGCCTGCGGCAGCGCGACGCCCAGCACGTTGTCCGTCAGCTGCAGCTGTCGCAGCAGCAGGAACAGCGGCAGGATCGCCACCGTCAGCGGGAAGAGCAGCCCGAGGGTGAAGAAGGTCGCGAGCGTCTCGCGCCCGGTGAACCGGTAGCGGCTCAGCGCGTAGGCGGCCATGACGCCGAAGGTGACGACGACGAGGGTCGTGACCCCCGCGACGAGCGTGGAGTTCCACGCCTGCACCCAGAACGACCCCGACGTCAGCACGCGGCGGTAGTTGTCGAGCACCCACGGGTCGGGCAGCGCCACCGGGTCGGCCGCGAGCTGGCCCGTGGTGCGGAACGCCCCCAGCACCGCGTACACGACCGGGGCGATCGTGCCGAGGACGACGAGCGCCGCGACGACGTAGACGGGCGCGTTGGAGCCGCGCGCCCCGCCGGAGCGGGGTCGGCGGGTGCGGGCGGGCGCGGGTGCGGACGCGCCGGCGCCCGTGCGGTCGGTGGTCGTGGCGGTCATCGGCCCCTCCGGCGGCTGCGCCCGGCGCCGGCCCGCGAGGACGAGTCGGCGTTGTCGCGGCGCAGCACGAGCTGCTGGTAGGTGATGGCGAGCAGGAACGAGATGGCGAACAGGCACACGGCGACGGCGGAGCCGTAGCCGAAGCGGAAGCGCTCGAAGCCCTGCGACACGAGGTAGGTGGCCATGGTGCTGCTGGCCCCGGCGGGGCCCCCGCCCGTCATGATCCACACCATGTCGAAGAGCTGGAGCGAGCCGATCATCGACAGGAAGACCCAGATCCGGATCGTCGGTCCCAGCAGGGGGATCGTGATGCTGCGCTGCGTCTGCCACCACGAGGCGCCGTCGAGGGCGGCCGCCTCGTGCAGGTCCTGCGGCACGCCCTGCAGCCCCGCGAGGAACAGGATGATCGCGAAGCCGACGTACTTCCACGTCAGCACGACGAGCAGGGTGAACAGCACGACGTCGGTGTCGCCGAGCCACAGCTGGCGCAGGCCGTCGAGGCCGACCAGCCGGAGCGTCTCGTCGACGAAGCCGTTCGGCTGCAGCATGAGCAGCCAGATGACGCCGGCGACGACCTCGGCGAGCACGTAGGGGACGAAGACGACGGTGCGCAGCAGCCCGCGCCCGCGGATCTCGCGGTTGAGCAGCAGCGCGATGCCGAGCCCGAGCGGCAGCTGCACGACGATCGACAGCACGACGATGACGAGGTTGTGCCAGACGGCCCGGCGGAACTCCGGGTCGCCGAGCACCTGCTCGTAGTTGCCGAGGCCGATGATCTGGTCGCGCGCCTCCAGGCCGTTCCAGTTGTAGATGCTGTAGTACGCGGCCTGGACCATCGGCAGCACGACGAACAGCAGGAACAGCGCGAGCGCCGGCAGGACGAGGAGCGCGACCTCTGCGCGCCGCTGCCAGTCGTTGCTCAGCGGGCTCCGCCGGCGCCGGGCGGGGGCCGCCGGCCGTGCAGGGGCACGGCCGGCAGCCTCGCTCGTGAGGGAGGGGGTGCTCACAGGCGCGTCACGCGTTCGCGGCGGCCTGCTCGACAGCGGTGACGACGTCCTTGGGCGTCGCCTGGCCGGCGAAGAGCTGGGCGACCGCCTCGTTGAGGGCGCCACCGATGTTGGGCCCGTAGGCCGTGTCGAGGTACAGCTGCGTGTACGGCGCCTCGTCACGGACGGACACGAGCTCGACGAGGTTCTCGTCGCCGATCGAGTCCTGGGTGCCCTGCACGGTGGGGATGCCGACGCCGGTCTCGCCGAACGCCCGCTGGTTCTCCTCGTTGAGCACGAACGCGAGGAAGTCGGTGCACTCCGGCGGCGCGGACGCCGAGCACGAGTACCCGTCGCCGCCGCCGAGGGTCGCGGTGGGCTCACCCTCGCCGGTGGAGCTCGTGGGGAACGGGAACCAGCCGAGGTCCTCGCCGAGGCCCTCCTGGTCCGGGGTGAGCCCCGCCATGACGCTGGGGTTCCAGTGGCCCATGAGCTCCATCGCGACCTCGCCGTTGGCGAGCAGGCCCGCGGAGCTCGTCGCGCCCTGCTGGGCCGACGTGCCGAGGAAGCCCTCGTTGAAGGGCTCCGCCTGGACGATGGTCTGGACGAGCTCGCCGGCGCGCACGAAGCACGGGTCGGAGAAGTCGAACGTGCGCCCGGCCTCCTCCAGCACCGCCTGGTCGCACTCGCGGACGGCCGCGTAGTACCACCAGTGCGCGGCGGGCCACTGGTCGGCGGCGCCGACGGCGGCGGGGGTGATGCCGGCGTCCTTCAGCTGCTGGACGACGTCGAGGAACTCCTCGACGGTCTCCGGCGGGTCGGTGATGCCGGCCTCCTCGAAGAGCGCCTGGTTGTACCAGACGCCGACCACGCCGAGGCTGAACGGCAGGCCGTAGGTCTGGCCCTCGACCTGCCAGCCGGCGGCGCTGCCGCCGATGGCCTCGATCGTGTCCGGGATCTCCTCGTCCAGCGGCATGAGCAGCCCGGCGTCGACCTGCTGCTGCATCTCGCCGCCACCCCACTGCTGGAACAGGTCCGGCGGGTCGTTGGACTGCAGCGCGGCGGTGAGCCGGGTCCGCAGGTCCTCGTTCTGCAGCGCGCTGATCTCGATGGTGACGTTCGGGTTCTCCTCCTCGTAGGCGTCGGCGACGCCCTGCCAGTAGGACAGCGCCGGGTCCTGGTTGCCGTTGTGCCACCAGGTGAGGGTCACCGGCTCGCCGCTGCCCCCCGCGGAGGCACCGGAGCCCGCGGCCCCGGTGGCGTCGTCGGCCGCACCGCCGTCACCGCTGCAGGCGGCGAGGAGCGTGAGGCCAAGGCCCAGGGCGACGGCCTTGGCGGCGGCGGCCCGGGTGATCCGTGTCGTGCTCGTCATCGTTGATCGTCACTTCCTTGTCGGCGTCGACAGGTGCGGTCACGGGTTAGGTTGCCCGCCAACCGAATGCATGTCAATCGTTATCGATAACGTTTTACACACGATAGGGTCCTCGGCATGGCCGGACCCCGGGTGACGATCACCGACGTCGCGCGCAGAGCGGGCGTCTCGGTCGCCACGGTCTCCAAGGTCATCAACGGCCGCTACGGCGTGGCCGCGACGACCACCTCGCGGGTGCAGGAGGTCATCGACGCGCTGGGCTACGAGTCGAGCCTCGTCGCCCGGAGCCTGCGCTCGCACCGCACCGGTGTCATCGGCATCCTCGTCGCGGAGTTCGAGCCGTTCAGCACCGAGATCCTCAAGGGCGCGGCCCGTGCGGTGAAGGGCAGCGGCTACGAGCTGCTCGCGTACTCCGGCGGGCGCGGCGGTGACGACGTGGGCTGGGAGCGCCGGTACCTGTCCCGTCTCAGCGGCACCCTCATCGACGGGGCGGTGCTCGTGACCCCGACCGTCGTGGACCCCGACGGGGCCGTGCCCGTCGTCGCGGTCGACCCGCACACCGGCCCGGCCGGCATGCCGACGGTCGACTCCGACAACTCCCGCGGTGCGGTGCTCGCCGTCGAGCACCTGCTCGCCCTCGGCCACCGGCGCATCGGCCACCTCGCCGGCCGCCCGGACCTGGAGTCCTCCCGCCTGCGCGAGGAGGGCTACCGTGCCGCGCTCGCGGCCGCCGGCGTGGCGGTCGAGGAGTCGCTCGTGCTCGTCGGCGGCTACCGCGAGGAGAGCGCCGCCGGCCCGGCCCGCGAGCTGCTCGCCCGCCCTGACCGCCCCACCGCCGTCTTCGCCGCGAACGACATGTCCGCCATCGCCGTGGTCGGGGCGGCGCGCGAGCTCGGGCTGTCGGTGCCGCACGACCTGTCGGTCGTCGGGTTCGACAACGTGCCCGAGGCGGCCTTCACCTCCCCGCCGCTCACGACGGTGAGCCAGCCGATGCAGCGGATGGGCGCCGAGGGCGTCGAGCTGCTGCTGCACCTGCTCGCCGGGCGCGACGAGCGCGACGTGCACGTGCGCCTGCCCACCGAGCTCGTCGAGCGCGCCACGACCTGCCCGCCCGCCGTGGGCCGGATGGCCTCGTGAGCGGCGCGCCGGCGCACCGCACCTCGACGACGACGCTGACGGTGCGCCGCCCCGACGGCTCCCCGCTCGCGCACGCCGACGTCGAGGTGGAGCAGCGCCGCCACGCGGTCCAGTTCGGCTGCACGGGCTTCGACGCGCCCGGCCTGCCGGGCGAGGCGCACCTCGAGGAGCTGTGGCTCGGGCTGTTCGACACCGCGACGCTGCCGTTCTACTGGGCCGGGTTCGAGCCGGAGCGCGGGCGCCCCCGCACCGCAGAGCTGCTCGGGCTCGCCCGGTGGTTCGCCGACCGCGGCGTGCGGCTCAAGGGCCACCCGCTCGCGTGGCACTCGCTGGCCCCGCGCTGGCTCGACGACCTCGGCACCGACGAGGTCGAGGCCGCGCTGCGGGCCCGCATCCGGCGGGACGTCACGGACTTCCGCGGCCTCGTCGGCACGTGGGACGCCATCAACGAGGTCGTCATCCTGCCGGTGTTCGACAACGAGGCCGCCCTCGAGGGACCGGACCGCGCCCCCAACGCCCTCACGCGGCTGTGCCGCGAGCGCGGCCGCATCGCGACGGTCCGGCTCGCCTTCGACGAGGCACGGGCCGCCGACCCCGGCGCCACGCTCGTGCTCAACGACTTCGACCTGTCGACGGCCTACGAGTGCCTCGTGGAGGGCGTGCTCGAGGCCGGCGTGCAGGTCGACGCGCTCGGCCTGCAGACCCACATGCACCAGGGCTGGTGGGGCGTCGAGCGCACGACCGAGGTGCTCGACCGCTTCGCCCGCTACGGCCTGCCGCTGCACCTCACCGAGACGACGCTGCTGTCGGGCGACCTCATGCCCGCAGACGTCGAGGACCTCAACGACCACCAGCCGGAGCACTGGCCCTCGACGCCGGAGGGCGAGGCGCGGCAGGCCGACGAGCTCGTGCGGCACGTCGAGGCGCTCATGGCGCACCCGTCCGTCGAGGCCTTCACGTACTGGGGCCTCACGGACACCGGCGCCTGGCTGGGCGCGCCCGCCGGGCTCGTGCGCCGCGACGGCACGCCCAAGCCCGCGTACGACGCGCTGCGCTCGCTCGTGCGCGGCGAGTGGTGGCACGCCCGGCGCGGCTACCGCACCGACGCCGACGGCCGGGTGCGGGTGACCGGCTGGCGCGGGGACTACGCCCTGCTCCTCGGGGGCAGGAGCGTCGACTTCGCAGTGACGGTCGACGGCCACGCCGACGTCACGCTGCCGTCCTGACCGAAGGTCCACCCCACCCCGCGAGGAGAGCCCCGTGACCGAGCCCGCCCGCCGCGCGACCGTCTCGCTGGCCCGGGACTTCACCGTCGGCCCGGTGCCGCCGCGGCTGTTCGGCTCGTTCGTGGAGCACATGGGCCGCAGCGTGTACACCGGCATCTACGAGCCGGGGCACCCCAGCGCCGACGAGCACGGCCTGCGCGGTGACGTGCTCGACCTCGTGCGGGACCTCGGACCGGCGGTCGTGCGCTACCCGGGCGGCAACTTCGTGTCCGGGTACGACTGGGAGGACGGGGTCGGGCCCGTCGGGGACCGGCCGCGCCGCCTGGACCGGGCGTGGCGCTCGGTCGAGACCAACGAGTTCGGCCTGTCGGAGTTCGTGCGCTGGGCCGGCCTCGTCGGCACGGAGCCGATGATGGCGGTGAACCTCGGCACCCGTGGCGTGCAGGAGGCGTGCGACCTGCTGGAGTACGCCAACCACCCCAGCGGGACGCGGCTTTCGGACCTGCGCCGCGCCCACGGCGACGCCGACCCGTACGGGATCCGGCTGTGGTGCCTCGGCAACGAGATGGACGGCCCCTGGCAGGTCGGGCACAAGACCGCGCACGAGTACGGCCGCCTCGCGGCGGAGACCGCCCGCGCGATGCGCCTCGTCGACCCCGGCGTCGAGCTCGTCGCGTGCGGCTCCTCCGCCCGCTCGATGCCGACGTTCGGGGAGTGGGAGCGGGTCGTGCTGGAGGAGTGCTACGACCAGGTCGACCACGTCTCCGCCCACGCCTACTACGAGGAGCACGAGGGCCCGCACGGCCTGGCCGACTTCCTCGCCTGCGCCGCGGACCTCGACGCCTTCGTCGAGCAGGTCGTCGCGACCGCCGACGCCGTGCGCGCGCGCGGCCGGCACGCGAAGCGGCTCACGGTCTCCTTCGACGAGTGGAACGTCTGGTACATGAGCCGGCACCTCGGCTCCGACGTCGCGCAGGGCCGCAGCGAGTGGCGGGTCGCGCCGCGCGTCATCGAGGACGAGTACTCCGTCACCGACGCCGTCGTCGTCGGCACGCTGCTGCACGCGCTGCTGCGTCACGCCGACCGCGTGGCGATCGGCTGCCAGGCGCAGCTGGTCAACGTCATCGGCCTGCTGCGCAGCGAGCCCGGCGGCCCCGCGTGGAAGCAGACGACGGCGCTGCCCTTCGAGCGCGTGCGGCGCCACGCCCTCGGCGACGTCCTGCTCGCCCGCCCCGGCGGCGACCGGCACACCAGCGACGCGTACGGCGACGTCCCGGTCGTCGACGCCGCGGCGACGTGGGAGACCGAGGGCGGCACCCTGTCGCTGTTCCTCGCCAACCGCGACGCCACGGCACCGACCGCGGTGACGGTCGACCTCCACGGCTTCCCGTCCCTGCGTCCCCTCGACGCCGTCGCGCTCGACGCGCCCGACGGCGACCGGCACGCGAGCAACACGCTCGAGCGGCCCGGCCGGGTCGCGCTGCGACCGCTCGACGGGGTGGTGTGCGACGCGCCGGAGCGGGGCACGGCGAGCGCCGAGGTGGTGCTGCCGCCGCTGTCGTGGGCGCACGTCCGGCTCGTGCGCCGCTGAGCGGGTCGTCGGGCAGGCGTCGGTCCGGGCCGGCGCGGGTACTGCTCCCGCATGGCCTCCTCGCGACTGGTCCGACCCCGCTCCCGCAAGGTGATCGCCGGCGTGTGCGCCGCCCTGTCCGACCGGTTCGGCCTGCCCCGCTGGGTCGTGCGGCTCGGCTTCGTCCTGTTCGGGCTGTTCGGGGTCGGCGAGCTCGTCTACATCGCGCTGTGGATCATCATCCCCAAGGAGACGACCGCCTGACGGCTCAGGTGGCGCCGAGCAGCTCGGCGTACAGCTCGCGGTAGCGCCCGACCATCGCGTCGCGGGAGAACTGCTGCTCGACGAGGGCCCGGCCGCGCCCGGCGACCACCTGCCACTGCTGCGGCCGCTCGAGCAGGTCGCGGACGGCGTCGGCGAGCAGGTCGACGCGGCCGGGCGCCGTCGTGACGGCCGTGCCGACGAGCGCCCGCATCTCCGGCAGGTCGGTGACGACGACGGGGCGGCCGGTGGCCATGGCCTCCAGCACCGTGAAGGGCACGTCGGCCTTGCCCGCGAGGCGCCTCGCGGGCAGCAGCAGCAGGTCGACGCCGACGAGCGCCGCGGGCATGTCGTCGACCCGGCCGCGCACGACGACGTCGTCGAGACCCGCGGCCCGGGCGCGGGCGGTGAGACGGTTCGCCTGCTGCCGCTCGTCCTGGCCGGGACGGGGCCGCATGAGGAACAGCCCCCGCAGGGCCGTGCCCTCGCGCGCGAGCCGGCCGAGCGCCTCGACGGTGTCCCAGAGCCCACCGTCGTCGTCGTAGTGCCCCGCGAAGGCGGCGACGGCGGGGCCGCCCGACGGTCGCGGCGAGGCGGCCCAGCGGGTGAGGTCGATGCCGGGCGGGAACAGCCGCACGTCGGGGTAGCCGGCGTCGAGCAGCAGGTCCTGGGTGGCCTTCGACAGGACGACCGTCGTCCCGAGCGCCGGCGCCTCCCGCAGCGCGGCCGGGTCGGCGACGGCCGGCACGGTGTGGACCGCCGGCCGGGCGCGCCGCCCGAGCAGCCGGCGACGCAGCCGCACGTAGTCGGCGAAGCGGGGCCCGACCGTCACGACGGCGTGCAGCAGGTCGACGCGGGGCTCGAGGGCGAGCGCGAGCCCGGCGGCCTGCGCCCGCTCCCCCGGCCCCGGCATGCCGTCGAGCGAGGCGAGCGCGACCCGGCGGCCTCGGCGCAGCGGCTCCCGGCCACGGGCGCCGGAGCGCCCGAACCACGTGAAGCGCACGTCGTGCAGGCCCTCGACGACCGCGACGGCGAGCTCCTTGTCGGCGCCGTCGCGTGCGTCGACGGGGTGGCTGGTCAGCAGCAGCGCCCGCGTGCCGGCGAGGGACGGTGGCGTCCCGGGGTCCTCCGGGGGGCTGGTGCGTGGCAGGTCAGTCGTCATCGTCGTCGGCTCCCATCCGGGCGGCGGCCCGCCGCAGGTCGTCGAGGTCGGCCCGGCCGTCGTCGCCGAGGTCGGCCGCCCCCATCCAGAACAGGCCGCCGAGCCCGAGCCCGAGCACGCGGTCCACGCACCGGTCGAGGTCGGTGGCGTCGTTACCACCGGTGTTCTCCCCCCACACCGGGACGGCGTAGCGCGCGGCCACGCCGGTGAGGTAGCGGCCGGGGCTGGTGTCCGCGGGCGAGGGGCCCTGGTCCGGCGGGTCCAGCCACGTCGTGCACGCCGCGACCCCCGGCACCCCGTCGAGCGCCGCGAGCTGCCGGTCCCAGTCCAGCCCCTCGGTGACGGTCCCCTGGCGCTCGCCGCGCGAGGTGCCGTCGAGACCCGCCTCGACGGCCCCCGCCACCTCGCCGGGCCGCAGGCCCCACGACGGCATGAGGACGAGCAGCAGGGTCTCCTCGGCCACGAGGCCGCGCAGGAGCTCCGCCTGCCGGCGCCCGTGGTCGGCGAGCGCGTCGAGGTACCACTCGAGCACGACCTCGGCGTCCTCGTCCGTGCCCTCGCCGGGCCGGTACCCCGGCATCGGCGACCGCTCGAGCGCGGGGGCGCTGTACGCCCACAGCGTCGTGGCGTCGCCGTCGCGGTCGTCGAAGGGGTAGCGGAGCTCGCCGCGGCCGAGCCCGCCGACGCGCACCGCGGCGAGCGGGAGCCCGTCGAGGGCGCCGAGCAGGCGCCGCAGGAAGGACTCCTGCGCCTCCTGCACGAGCGGGTCGAAGACGGCGTCGAGCACGTCGTCGCCCGTCTCGCCGTGCCACTCGCGCCCGTCCTGGTCGACGAAGCGCGCCGCGCCGCGCTCCTCCAGCCACGAGGGCGGGTACTGCAGCCCCGGGCTCAGCGACACGGCGAGGCCGTCGTCACGGGCCGCCTCGACCGTGCCTCGCAGGTCGTCGACCACGCCGTCGTCGAGGCGGCCGGGCTCGGGCTCGGCCTGCGCCCACGGCACCCCGAGGGTCACCGCGCCCAGGCCCGCGTCGGCGATGGCCGGCAGCTGCTCGCGCGTCGCCTGCAGCAGCCCGAGCACGGGGGCGTGGCCGGGGCGGCGCCACATGGCCCGGTCCGGCGCGGCCTGCCGCGTCGCCAGCACGATCGTCGTCCCCGCGACGGCGACGAGCGCCGTCCCGGCCCCGGCGCGCAGCACGTCGCGGCGGGTCGGCCGCCGGCTCACGCCGGCCCGTCCCCGACCGCGGAGAGGTAGACCTCCTCCTGCTGCGACGCGACCACGTCCCAGTCGTAGCGCCGCGCGAGGCGCCGCCCCTCGGCTCCCATCGCGTCGGCGCGGGCGGGGTCGCGCAGCAGCGCGACCACCTCGCGCGCGAGCGCGCCGGTGTCGAAGGCGGGCACGAGCACCCCGGTGCCGGGCACGACCACCTCGCGCAGGCACGGGATGCCGAACGCGACGACGGGCGTGCCGCAGGCGTGCGCCTCGGCCGCGACCATGCCGAAGGTCTCGAAGCGCGACGGCATGACGACGACCCGGGCCGCCGCCAGCCGGCGGAGCTTGTCCGCGCCCTCGACCCGACCGGCGAAGTCGACCCGGTCGGCGACGCCCAGGCGGGCGGCGCGCCGCTCGAGCTCCCGGCGGTCCGGGCCGTCGCCGAGCAGCACGAGGCGCCCGGCGACCTGAGGTGCCGCGGCCGCCCACGCGTCCAGGAGCAGGTCGAGGCCCTTCTGGGCGATCTCGAGCCGACCGAGGAACACGACGTCGTCGCCCTTGGGTGCCTGCGTGCCGAAGGCCTCGACCGGCACGCCGTTCGGCACGACGTGCACGTCGGCGCCCGGGTTGCCCTCGGCGAGGCGGGCGCCGAGGTCCTCCGACATCGCGACGAAGCGGTCGTGGCGGCGCACGCCCGCCGCCTGCACGCGGTCGAAGGGCAGGTGGTACTGCCGGGCCTTCTCCTCGGCGTTGAGCCACTGCACGACCGCCACGCGCGGCAGGCGGCTCCACCAGGCCGGCAGGACGCTGCCGACCGGGGCGGCGAAGTCCTCCACGAGCAGGTCGGCCCGGCGCCGGCGGGCCGCGAACGGCACGCTCAGCAGGTAGCTGACCATGCCGCCGAAGTAGCCGAGCGGCAGGCCGACCGGCACCCAGCGGACGCCGTTCTCCACGCGCTCGCGCGCCCCGCGGTAGCGGCTCACGAGGACGGTGACGTCGTGGTGGCGCGCGAGTCGCTCGTTGACCTCGCGGGTGCGGACGGCCCCGCCGCCGCTGCCCGGCTTGCGCCAGTCCTCGAACCCCAGGTGCAGGATCCGGAGCCGGCGGGCCGGGCCGGCGGGTCGGTCGGTCCCGGGAGCGGCGCTCACGTCGCCGCCCGCCCGGTCCGGACGCGGGGCGGGCGCCCGCGGAGCGCGACGACCGCCGCCGCCAGACCCGTCGTGCCGACGACCGGGACCCACGCCCACGGCCACGGCTGCAGGAGCACGAAGACCGGGACGACGGCCGCGCCCAGCGCGAGCACGTCCGGGGTGGGGACGAGGGCGCGGCGCCAGCGCGCGGGGGCGGCGACGAGGAGCGCGACGAGCGAGGCCGTGGTCCCCACGACCGCGCCGACCGCCATGCCGACGAGGCCGTCGAGCGCCGCGCCGACCGTGAGGGCGCCCGCGTGCACCGCGAGCCCGGCCACCTGGGCGACGACGCTGCGGACGTAGCGGCGCCGGGCCTGGAAGACGGTCGTCACGAGGTTGACCGCGCCGATGGCGGCGCCGGCCACCGCCGTGAGCGGCAGCACGACCGACATGCGCGAGTACTCGGGCGGGAACACGAGCGCGAGCAGCGGCGCCGGCACGCAGGCCAGCGCGACGGCGTACGGCACGACCATGAGGAGGAAGGAGCGGACGGCCCGCCGGACCACGTCCTCCAGGCCGTCCGGGTCGCGCGACAGGAGCGGGAAGACCGTCGCCGCGACCGCACCGGCGAGGAACAGCGGCACCCGCGACAGGATCATGCTCGCCTGGTACGTGGCGGCCGCCTCGTCGGGCAGCAGGTAGGCGACGAGGACGACGTCGAGCGTGACGAGCAGCGACAGCAGCGCCTGCACCGCGCCGACGCCCGCGGTGGTCCGCCACAGGTGCGGGGCGCGCAGCGTGCCGCGGACGGGGCGGCGCAGGTCGCGGCGCGCGACCCAGCCGCCGGCGGCGATGAGGAGCAGGGAGCCCGCGGCGAAACCGCCGAGGGCGCCCGCCGCGCCCGTCCCGACGGCCACGAGCGCGAGCCCCACGGCGATCTTGAGCGCGGAGTCACCGACCTTGAGCACCCCGAGCAGGCCGAAGCGCCGCGCGCCCTGGAGCACCCCGACCGTCGAGGACGCCACGAACACGAGGAACGTCGCGACGGCGAGGACGAGCGAGGTGCGCGGGCCGGCGAAGCCGAGCCCGAGCCCGTACAGCAGCGCCCCGCCCAGCACGCCCAGCCCCGTGTTGAGCGTGAGGCCGAACCAGACCGCGCGGCGCCGGTCCTCGGCGCCGGTGGCGGTGCTGAGCGTCTGCGCGAGCACCCACGGCACCGCGGCGTTCGACACCGTGCCGGCCGTGAGCAGGAGCGCCTGGCCGGCGGCGAACACGGCGAACGCGCCGACGTCGAGCAGGTGGGTGAGGCCGAGGGAGTAGACGTAGTTGAGCAGGCTGAGCACGAGGGTCGACACGGTGAGCCACCGCACGCCCCGCACGAGCCCGGTCGCGGTCGACTCCTCCTCGGCGCGGGCGCCCGCGTCGGTGCGGCTGTCGAGCCGCCCCGTCACCCGCCGGCCCCGACGAGGAGCTCGCTCGGGGTCGCCAGACCGATGCCGGCGACGTCGGCGCAGCCGTCGAGGCGCGCCACCACGAGCTCGGCCCCGGCCTCGTCGCAGCCGGGCAGCACGAGCCGCACGGCGCCGGAGGCGACGGACACCTGGTCGGAGCGGCGCAGCCGCGCCCGGACCGTCGCCGCGACGTCCTCGGCCGGGACCGCGGGGTCGGCGAGCAGGTCCACGCGCGCGGCGAGGTCGGTGGCGGCCCGACGGCTGCGCGGCAGGTGCCGCACCCGGTCGAGCTCCCCGAGCGCGACGGCCGCGAGGCGCTCGGCCGTGGCGTCCCAGGAGAAGCGGGAGGCCCAGCGACGGCACTCCTCGGCGACGGCCCGGGCGGCCGCGGGGTCCGAGACGTGGATGAGCGCGCGGTCGATGCCGTCGGCGAGGTCGCCCTCGGGCGGCACGAGCCAGCCGGTGCGCCCGTCGACGACGCTGTCCTTGAGGCCGGGCACCGCGAAGGCGACCGCGGGGACCCCGGCGGCGTTCGCCTCCACGACCGTCAGGCCCCACCCCTCGTTCTGCGACGGGCTGACGGTCAGCCACGCGCGCTCGAGGAGCTCCTCGCGGAACGCGGCGCTGACGAAGCCGTGCAGCCGGACCCGGTCCCCGAGACCGCGCTGGTCGACGAGGCGCTGCAGCTGCGCGCGCTCCGGGCCGTCACCGGCGATGTCGACCTGCAGCCCCGGCCAGCGGGGGAGCAGGCGGGGCACGGCCTCGACGAGCAGGTGGAAGCGCTTGTGGCTGACCAGGCGGCTCACGACGACGACGCGCGGCGCCTCGTCGGGCGCGCGGTCGACGTCGCGGACGGGCGAGGCCAGCCCGTTGGGCACGACGTGGATCGGCCCGCGCAGGCGCAGCCGGCGGCGGACGTCGTGGCGGGTCGACGGCGAGACCGCGACCACCGGGCGGCGGCCGTACACCACGCGGCTCACCGGGCCCTCCAGCACCTGCCCGACGCGGCTCGCCGGCCACGGGAAGTGCAGGAGGAACTGGTCCTGGTGCACGTGGTGGACCACGAGGACGACGGCGGTGCGCCGCGAGGCGAACAGCGAGGCGAAGAAGGGGATGCCGTTCTGGAAGTCGAGGACGACGTCGAAGCGCCGCCGGTTGCGCAGCAGGAACAGCGCGGCCGCGAGGTACACGCCGAACGTGCCGCCGCGGCGGACGACGCGCACGCCGGCGTCCTCCTCCTCGGGCGCCGCACCGGGGTGGGCGGCGGTGAACACCGTCACGGCGGCGCCGGCCGCGGCGAGCCGCGTCGCCACCTCGTGCACGTACACCTCCGCACCCCCGGCCCGCGGGTGGCGGCGGTCGCGCCAGTTGAGCAGGAGGACCCGGCGACCGGCGAGGTCGGCGGTGTCGGCGAGCGTCCGCCCGCTCACCGGGCGGCGCCGACGCGGTCGCGCAGGTCGACGACGCGGGTGCCCGCCGGGGTGCGCGAGGGCTGGCCGACCGCGCGCCGGATGCGGACGGTGTCGGCGAAGGAGCGGACGCCGTGGCGGACCGGGTTGAACGACGAGCCCGCCTTGTCCGTCCACACGACGGGCACCTCGAGCACCGGGTGCCCGTCGCGCCACAGCCGCGCGAGCAGCTCGAGGTCGAAGCTGAAGCCGTCGACCGTGCAGCGGCCGAGCACGTCGCGCACGACCTCGCCGCGGAAGAACTTGAAGCCGCACTGGCTGTCGGCGATGTGCGGCAGGACGGTGCGGGCGGTGGCCCGGAACACCTCGCCGCCCATGCGGCGGACGAGGCCCTGCGGCACGACGCGCTGCGCCTCCGCGACGGACCGGGAGCCGATGACGGCCGCCGTGCCCGCACGCAGCAGCGGCATGACGCGGTCGAGGGTCTCAACGGGGGTCGCGAGGTCGGCGTCCATGAAGCCGACGAAGTCCGACGTGCCGGTGGCGAAGCCGCGGCGCACGGCGGCGCCCTTGCCGGGCAGGGCGCAGCCGACGAGGTGCACGGGTACCGGGCCGCCCATGGCCGCCCGCACCACCTCGGCGGTCCCGTCCACGCTGCCGTTGTCGACGACGACGACCGCGCTGGAGAAGGGCTGGTCGGCGAGGTAGCCCAGGGTCGCGGCGAGCGTCTCCGGCAGCCGCCGCTCCTCGTTGAGGGCGGGGACGACGACCTCGAGGTCGACGCGGGGACGGGTGAGACCGGCCGTCGGCCGAGGGGCCGGCGCGGGGGTCGGCGCGGGGGTCGGCGCGGGGGTCGGCGTGGGGGTCGGCGTGGGACGGACGTCGAGCGAGGAGGTCAACACATCTCCGATGGGGGGTCGTTGGCGTACAGGAAGCGCCCGAGAGCCCCTGAGGGCGTGGGCTCTCATCCCCGAGAATTCAGCGCGTGGCCATCTGCTCGTAACCCGCGCTCCGCCAGAAGTGTTCCACCACGGGCGCGACATGACACATCGCGACAGGACCGGACCGGGTCTCAGTCCGCCGCGGGGTCCGGCGCGAGCTCGACGACGAGGAGCTCCCCGACCGTCCGGGTCGAGGACCGGAACACCACGTCGCCGTCCTCGACGAGGGCGGCGAGCTCGTCGTCGACCTCGCTGTACCCCTGGTCGACGAGCTCGCTGACCACGAGGACGTGGGACGCGCCGAACTCGCGCACCTCCGCCCCCGTGCCCAGGCGCTGCACGAGGTGGTCGTCGAGGAGGAACTGCAGCGTCTCCTCCGTGGTGGCCACCCGCGCCCCGTCCGGCAGGCCGGTGGCGGTCCACTCCAGCAGCCGCAGGTACCCGTCGTCCGGCACCGACCGCAGCCGCCACCACACCCCGGCCTCCCACACCAGCAGCAGCGCCGTGCCCACCGCCAGCGCGGCCGCGAGGGAGCGGGACCCCGCCCGCACGCCCGTCGCGCGGCGACGCGCTCCCGCCGTGCCGTCCGGTGTGCCGTCGGGCGTGCTGTCGGGCGTGCCCTCGCTCGTGCCGTCGGTCGTGGTGCCCGCCGACCGCGTCGTCGCACCGGCGCCCGCGACGCGCAGGGCGACCGTGGCCGCGACGGCGAGGACCGGCACCGCCGTGGCCACGAGCAGGTAGAACATCTGCTCCTCGAGCGTGCCGAGGGTGAGCGCGTAGGCCGCGTGGGCGTCACCGCAGGCGACCCACACGAGCAGGACGACGAGCGGCCCGCGTTCGACCGGCACGGGCCGTCGCCGCCACAGCCGCCACACGAGCCACGCGGTGGCGACGCCGCCGAGCCCGATGAGGAGGTACGTGGAGCCGAGCACGCCGAGGTTCGCCACGAGGCGGTCGACGAAGCCCGGGCTGCCCTCGCGGTTGAACCCGGTCTCCTGCACGAGGCCGAGCAACCGGCGCACGCCCGTCGTCTTCTCCTCGAACCACACCCCGAGCAGCCCGTCGGCGGCGACGGAGGCGACGTAGAGCAGGTAGCCGGTCACCGCCGTGCCGAGCGCCACCGCGCTGCTGCGCCGCGGGAGCCCCCAGCCCGTCACGAGCAGCACCGCGAGGGGGAACACGCTGACGAAGGCGTACGTCTCCTTCGACAGCAGCGCCCCGCACGCGAGCAGGCCGACGCCGACCGGCAGGAGCGTCGCCGGCCGGCCGTCGCCCGCGCGTCGCGACGCGCGCGCGGCCACGAGCAGGGCCGCGGCGGCCAGCAGCATGGCCTGCGCCTCGAGCAGCACGCGGCTGTCGAAGCGCAGGAGGAACGGCTCGAGCGCGAGCACGAGCCCCGCCGCGGCGGCCGCGGGCCAGGACCGGGTGACCGTGCGCACGACGAGGGCGAGCACCCCGGGCGTGAGCGCCCCGAGCAGGGCCGGCACGACGCGGAACGAGTAGGCCGACGCCGCCAGTCCGGCGTCCTGCAGGCCCAGGAGGCGCTCGGCCCCGGCCAGCACCCAGAACACGCCGGCCGGGTGCAGGAAGAACGGCTCACCGTGCAGCAGGACGCCCTCCCCCGCGGCGACGCTGCGGGCGATGTCGGTGTACGTCACCTCGTCGATGAAGAGGTCGTACGCGGTCGGCAGGCGCCAGAGCCGGGCCAGCCCGCCGACGAGCACGACACCGAGCAGCACGACGAGACCCGTGACCGACCACCCCCCGCCGGGCGAGGCGTGCCCGGCCCGCAGCGGCGTGGGGCGAGGGCGGGTGTCCGAGGGCATCCGCCGTCCTCCCTCCGGGCCGGCCACCGCGGCCACCCGTGACCTGTCGTCACCTTCGTTACCCGTCGTGGCCGGTGCCTACTCAACGTGATGGTCTCCACCGGCGGTGGACGCCGGGGAAGGCTAACAAGCGACGGGCCGGCACCGACGATCACAGCAGCGTGCCCCTCTCGCCGGCCCGACGCCCCTCCGCCCGCTCCGCGGCCACGGCCGCCGTCGTCGTGCTCGCCCTCGCGCTGCTCGGCCCCCTGCTCGGCGCGCCCGCCCGCGCCGGGACCACCGGCACGACCGGCGGTGCCACCGCGGCCGGACGGGTCTACGGCACCCTGCAGACCTCGCCGGCCCGGCTGGCGGAGACCGGTGCCGCGGGCGTCGACACGGCGACGCTGCAGGTCGTGTGGCGCCGCTTCGAACCGGTCGAGGGTCAGGTCGACGCCGCCTACGTCGCGCAGGTGCGCGAGGAGCTCGCGGCGTACCGCGCCGCGGGGCGCCACGTCGTGCTCGGCACCGGCGTGCAGTACCCGCCGGACTGGCTGCTCGCCTACCCGGACAGCCGTTTCGTCAACCAGTACGGCGACGCCTACGCCCCCGCGGAGACCGGCAAGAAGGTCGCCAACATGGTCTTCAACCAGACCATGCGCGACAAGCAGGCCGCGTACCTGTCCCGTGTGCTCGCGACGTTCGGGACCGACTTCTGGGGCGTCCGGCTCGGCGGCGGCTGGTACGGCGAGCTCAACTACCCCGAGGCGGTGTACGGGACCCGGACGAACGCGTACTGGGGCTTCGACCGGCTCGCCAGGGGAGCCGCGCCGGGGCTGCCGCCGGGTGTGCGTCCGAACCCGGTGCCGGGCTGGGTGCCCGGCACCCCCTCGCCCGACCACGCCGCGGCCGCCGCCTTCGCCGAGTGGTACATGGCCTCCCTCGACGACTACCACGACTGGCAGATCGCGACGGTGCGGCGGCTGTACCCCGGCAGGCTCCTCATGATGTACCCCTCGTGGGGCGTCCGGCCGGGACAGCTCGACGCCGCGGTCGCGGCGGACCTCGCCGGGACCACGTCGGCCGAGCGGAACGGCGAGGTGCAGCGCGGCTTCGACGTCGCCCGCTTCGTCGGCGGCATCACCGACCCGGACGTCGTCGTCTACACGACGTGGCTCAACGCCGACGCCAGCCGCGACGCCGGCACCGACCAGCGGTACTGGAGCCCGGTCCGCTACCTCGCCCACCTCGCGCGCTCGCGCACCGTGCCGCTGGAGGTGATGGGCGAGAACACCGGTCGGGACACCGTCGAGGACATGGCGCTGTCCTTCGAGCAGGCCCGGCGGCTCGACCTCCTCGGCGTGGTGTGGGCCTTCGAGCCCGACCTCTTCGGCGGCGTCTACGCCGGCGTGGGCGACCTCGCCGCGGCCATCGCGGAGGACCGGCGCCTCAGCGCCCCCACCCCCTCCTCCTCGCCGACGCCGACGGCGTCGCCCACACCCACGGCATCGCCCACACCCACGGCATCGCCCACCCCCACCACCACGCCCACCCCCACCGCATCGCCCACCCCCACCGCATCGCCCACACCCACGGCCACGCCCACACCCACCACCGGTCCGACCACCGGCCCGACCCCGCCGCCCGCGCCCCTGGTCGTCACGACGGACGCCCTGCCCCGGGCCTCGACCGCGCTGCCCTTCTCCGCCGCCCTCGACGCCGGCGGCGGCACGGGCGCCCTCACGTGGACCGCGTCCGGCCTGCCGCAGGGCCTCGGCCTCGCGAGCACGACGACCGGCTGGCGGCTGCAGGGCCGCCCCACCGCGACGGGGACGTCGACGGTCGTGCTCACCGTGACCGACGCGACCGGCACCCGCAGCTCCCGGTCGCTGCCGCTGGAGGTGCGCGCCGCGCCGCGCGTACGGCAGCGGAACCTGCCGGGCGCGACGAGCGGCGCCACCTACGCCACGACGCTGACCGCCGAGGGCGGCTGGTGCCCGTGCACGTGGCGGGCGGTCCAGCTGCCGCCGGGGCTCACCCTGAGCGGGGCCGGCGAGCTCCGCGGAACCGCCCCCGCCGCCGGCACGTGGACCGTCACGGTCGAGGTGGTCGACGACCTCGGCGCGGTGGGGCGCACCTCGCTGTCGCTCAAGGTGTCGCCCGCCCGGCTCGTCCGGAGCCGGACGCTCCTCCGCTCGGCCACGACCACCCGGTGGTCGCGCTGGACGCCGACGCAGGAGCTGCGCCTGCGCTGACCGGCACGCTCCCGTCCGGCTCAGCGCCCATCAGCCGGCGACGGGGGCCTCCCGCGCGCGGGCGGCGAGCACGTCCCGGACGACCCGTGCCACGGCGTCCGGGCGCGACCACTGGACGGCGTGCGGCCCGTCGAGCTCGACGAGCCTCGCGTCGGGCAGGCCGTCGACGACCCGACGGGCCCAGCCCCCCGGGACCAGGGGGTCGTGCTGCCCCCGTACCACCACGGCGGGCACCGCGACGTGCGGCAGGAGGTCCTCGACGTCGTGGTCCAGCGCGGAGGAGAACGTCCGGACGAAGCGGCGCGGACCGGTCCGCAGCGCGTCGACCACCTGCACCGACCGCAGGCCGCGCGCCTCGCGGACCAGGTCGAGCGCGAGGCGGGCCGCCTGCCGCGGCCAGCTGCGGTTCGCGGGGTCGACCGTGGGCGCCACGAGCACGAGCGGGCCGACGAGCGACGGCCTGCGGGCCGCGAGGTCCAGCACGACCTGGCAGCCGATCGAGTGGCCGAGCAGCACGCTGCCCTCGCGCCCGGTGGCGAGCAGCCAGTCGGCGAGGGCGTCGGCCAGGTCGGGGACCGCCAGCACGCGGCCGTCGGCCGGCGTGGCACCGAAGCCGGGCAGGTCCGGCGCCGCCACGCGCGCGTCGGCGCGCAGCGCCCCGGCCAGCCGCGCGAGGTAGCGGTGCGAGCTCGAGTGGCCGTGAACGAGCACGACGGACGGGCGTCCAGGCGCGCCGGTCACCCCGGCGACGACCCGGGTCCCGGCGGCCGACGTCACCTCCGTCACGGTCCACACCGGGCGCCTGCTCACGCACCCACCGTCTCCCACCCGGGGCGGCGTCAACCCCTCCGCCCCTCCGGTTGCGCCGTCAACCACCGTGGGGTCCCCTGGCGGTGACCGATGCACCCGAGGAGGAAGGCAGCACGCATGACCCAGGTCGCCGTCGTCTACTACAGCTCGACCGGCACGCAGCACGCGATCGCCCAGGCGGTCGCCCAGGGCGCGGAGGACGCCGGCGCGGACGTGCGTCTGCGCATCGCGCCGGAGACCGTGCCCTACGAGGTCCTGTCCTCCAACCCCGCGTGGAAGGCCTTCGTCGACGACGTCCGTCCGGGCCTCACCGAGGTGAGCGCCGACGACATCGTGTCCAGCCACGGCATCGCCTTCGGGTCGCCGACCCGGTACGGCGCGGTCGCGGCGCAGCTCAAGGCCTTCATCGACTCCCTCGGCGGGGAGTGGGGCCGCGGCGAGCTCGCCGACAAGGCGTACACCGCCTTCACGAGCGCCGCGAACACGCACGGCGGCAACGAGGGCACGATCCACTCGCTCTACAACATCGTCATGCACTTCGGCGGCATCATCGTGCCGCCCGGCTACACCGACGACGCCGTCTTCGCCGCGGGTGGCAACCCCTACGGCACGAGCTGGGGCACCGGCATGAACGGCGACCCGGTCCCCGAGACCGTCCTCGCCGCCGCCCGCTACCAGGGCCGTCGGCTCGCGACCTTCGCCGGACGCCTCGCCGGCTGACGCACGGGGCCGCGCCCGTCACCGGGTGGCGCCACCCGGCGCCTCCGGGACGGGCGCGGCCTCCGCCACCGGCGGGTGCGAGCGGGTCGCGAGCACCGAGCCGATCAGCACGAGCGGGAAGCCGACGGCCATCCCGGCGCTCACCCGCTCCCCCAGCAGCACCACCCCGAGCAGGAGCGCGACGGCCGGGTTCACGTAGGTGATGACGGTCGCGCGGGCCGCGCCGACCTCGGCGATGAGGCCGAAGAACAGCACGAACGCCAACGCGGTGCACACGAGCCCGAGGACCGCGACGGAGCCGAGCGCCGGCCACGACGGCAGCGCCTCCGGCGGGCGCACGAGGGCGAGCGGCACGTAGACGGCGGCGGCCAGGGCGAGCGCGAGCGCGTTGACGCCGAGGGCCGGCACGGCGCCCAGCCGGCGTGCCACGAGGACCGGTCCGACCGCGTAGCACAGCGCCACGGCGAGGAGCTGGCCGACGGCGCGCGCGTCGACGCCCCCGGCGAGGTCGACCCCGAGCAGCAGCGCGACCCCGGCGAGCCCGACGAGCAGTCCCACGGCGCGCACGAGGCCGAGCCGCTCCCGGTGCAGGCCCCACGCGAGCCCCGCACCCCACAGCGGCACCGTCGCGATGACGAGCCCGGCGAAGGCGCTCGGCACCCGCTGCTGCGCGTCGGACAGCAGCCACCACGGCACCGCCATCTCGACCGCCGCGTACGCCGCGACCACCCACCGGTGCCGCCACGCCGCCCGCAGCGCGCCACGGTGCAGCGCGAGCGGCACGAGCACCGCGGCCCCCAGCGCGAGGCGGCCGGCGACGAGCGGGACGGGCCCGAGCTCGGCGACCGCGACAGCGGTGAAGAGGTACGGCACACCCCACACGAGGGACATGGCGGCGAAGAGCACCGCCCCGCGCCTGGTCACCGGATCACCGCCGCCTCGCCCGGACGACCGCCTTGCGCACCTCCTCGACGAGCAGCACCGACGTGGCGACGCCCGCGCACATGAGCCACTCGGTGAGCGTGAGCGCCGTGGTGTCGAACACCGGCTGCGCGACGGGCACGTGGACCACGAGCACCTGCAGCACGAGCACCGCCGCGAGCGCGACCAGCAGCCGCCCGTTCGCGAGGCTGTGCCGCCGGAACGCCGTCGCGGTCTCGCTGCGCGCGTTGAACGCGTTGACCACCTGGAACAGCACGAAGGTGCTGAACGCCATCGTCGTCGCGACCGCCTCGTCGCCGATCACGAGCTCGCCGTACAGGAACATGGCGAGCGTGCCGGCGGCCATGGTCGCGCCGATGAGGGCGAGCACGAGCAGCCGCCTGAGGTCGAGGACGTGCGCGTCCGGGTCGCGGGGCCTCCGTTCCATCACGTCCGGGTCGGGCGGGTCGACGCCGAGGGCGAGGGCGGGCGGGCCGTCCATGATGATGTTGACCCAGAGGATCTGGACGGGCGAGAAGGGTGTCGGCAGCGTGGCCGCGCGCGCGACGACGATGGCGAGGATCGCCCCGATGTTCGTCGACAGCTGGAACCGGACGAACTTGACGATGTTGTCGTAGATGGCCCGACCGCGCTCGACCGCGTTGACGATCGTGGCGAAGTTGTCGTCGGTGAGGACGACCTCGCCCGCCTCCTTGGCGACGTCCGTGCCGCTGCGGCCCATCGCCACGCCGATGTGCGCGGCCTTGAGGGCGGCGGCGTCGTTGACGCCGTCACCGGTCATGGCGACGACCTCGCCGCGCTCGCGCAGCGCCTCGACGATCCGCACCTTGTGGTCGGGGCTCACGCGCGCGAAGACGCCGGTGCGCTGCACGAGGTCGTCGAGCTCGGCGCCCTCGACGCCGTCGAGCTCCCTGCCCTCGGCCGCCTCGGTCGCGATGCCGAGGTCGGCGGCGATGGCGGACGCCGTCACCTTGTGGTCGCCCGTGATCATCTTGACCGTGATGCCCGCGTGCGTGCACGTCGAGATCGCCTCGGCCGCCTCGGGCCGGGCCGGGTCGACGATGCCGACGACGGCCTGCAGGTGCAGGTCGTGGACGTGCTCCTCGGCGAGGGCGTCCTCGTCGGCGTCCGCGTCGGCGGGGGCGTCCATCGCGCGGCTCGCGACCGCGAGCACCCGGCGGCCCTGCTCCGACAGCGCCTGCACGGCCTCGCGCACCTGCTCGCGGCGCTCGTCGTCGAGGTCCTCCTTGCCGTCGGCGCCCCACCAGGTGGCGCACATGGGGAGCACGACGTCCGGGGCGCCCTTGACGAGGACGACAGGCTCGTCCTCCCCGTCGCGGCTACTGTCCTCGCCGGTCAGCACGTGGAACGTCGCCATGTACTTGCGCGCGGAGTCGAAGGGGACCGTGGCGACGCGCGGGTACGCCTCCCGCACCTCGTCGGCGTCGACCCCGGCCTTCAGGCCGACCACGAGCAGCGCGCCCTCGGTCGGCTCGCCCTTGAGCTCGCCGTCGTGCACCTCGGCGTCGCTGCACAGCACGACGGGCAGGAACACGTCGCGCGGCGTGGGGAAGTCCTCGCCGTCGTCGCCGATGCGGCCCTCGGGGTCGTAGCCCTCCCCCGACACCTCCCACGTGCGGCCGTGGCTCACGACCTCCCGGGCCGTCATCTCGTTGAGGGTGAGGGTGCCCGTCTTGTCGGTGCAGATGACGGTCGTGGACCCGAGCGTCTCCACGCTCACGAGCCGCTTGACGATCGCGTTGCGCTTCGCCATCTGGTTCATGCCGACCGCGAGCGTGACGGTGACGACGGCGGGCAGGCCCTCCGGCACCGCGGCGACCGCGAGCGCGACGGCGTCGAGCAGGACGTCGGCGAACGCGTCGCCCTGGAGCAGGCCGAGGGCGAAGACGAGCGCGCACGCGACCCCGGCCACGACCGCGAGGCGGACCGTGAGGCCGCGCAGCTGCCGCTGCAGCGGCGTGGTGTCGTCGTCCTCCTCGCGCAGCCGCTCCGCGATCCGGCCGACCTCGGTGGCCATGCCCGTCTCGGTGACGACCATCTCCGCCTCGCCGCGCGCGACGGTCGTGTTCATGAACAGGCGGTTGTGGCGCTCGGCGAGCGGCGCGTCGGCGTCGACGACGTCGAGGGTCTTGTCGACCGCGGCGGCCTCGCCGGTGAGCGCGGACTCCTCGACCTGCACGCCCTTCGCGCGCACGAGGCGGCCGTCGGCCGGCACCCGGTCCCCGCCCCGCAGCACGACGACGTCGCCGGGGACGAGCTCGGACCCCTCCACGTCGCTCACCCGTCCGCCGCGGCGCACCCGGGCGGAGAACGTGAGCATCGACTGCAGCGCCGACATCGAGTGCTGCGCCTGGTTCTCCTGGTAGAAGCCGATGCCCGCGTTCAGCAGGAGCACGACCCCGATGACGATCGGGTCCTTGAGGTCGCCGACCGCGCCGGCGACGACGGCCGCGACGAGCAGGATGACGACGAGCGGGTCGGCGAACTGCGCCAGGAGCAACCGCCACCACGGCGTCTGCTCGGCCTCCTGCACGACGTTGCGGCCGTGCTCGTCGAGGCGGCGCCGCACCTCGTCGTCGCCGAGGCCCTCCGACACCTCGACCCCGAGCGCGGCCGCGACGTCGTCCGCCTCCCGCGCGTGCCAGCCGGGGTCCCCACCCGGGCCCGCCCCACCCGACCGCGACCCCGGCTGCTCCTTCGTGGTGCTCACAGCGCACAGCCTGGTGCCGGTGCGCGCCCGACGCGCGTCGGCGCCACGGGCACCCGCCGTTCCCCCGCTCACCCCCTCGGGTCCGTCCCGTCACCCGGTTCCCCCGCCGCGGGCACCGCGCGCGCACGCGCGACGGCAGGCGCTCCGGCGAGCGGGCGAACCGGGTCCTACCAGGTCAAGGCCGGGAGCCGGCGCGACGACTCCTCGAGGGTGGACCGCGTGCGCGGTCCCGTTCTGGAGGAGGAGCGATGACGTACCCGGGGGACACGACCGCGGCGACCGGACCGGTGGCCGACGGCCCGGTGGCGGGCGACGGCGCCGGCCACGACGCCGTCGACGGTGCCGTCGACGAGGCCGTGATGGGGCTGCTCGCCGAGCACGTGCCGCTCACGCTGCTCGTCGACCTCGTCGACGCCCCGACATCGGCCGAGGTCCTCGTCGAGGAGGGGCTGCCCGGAGAGGAGTGGTGGGACCGTCCCGAGCCGTCCTGACGCGCGTCCGCACGCCCGCGCGATTTCTGCTGCGCCGCCCGCCGCTGCTACCGTTGCCCCGCACCGCTAGCTCAACTGGCAGAGCAGCTGACTCTTAATCAGCGGGTTCGGGGTTCAAGTCCCCGGCGGTGCACTTCCGCCGCCTCGCAGAGCGGCCACGCCGGGCGTCCGCACCGATACGGTGCCGTCATGGCGACCTCGGACCGGTCCGGAGCGCAGCCGGCGGACCCCGTGGCCCGCGCGCGCCGGCAGGGCGTGCTCACGTGGGTGTGGCTGGCGGCGTCCGGGGCCCTGTGCGTCGTGCTCGGGCTGGTGAGCGTCCTGTCCCCCGGCACGTCGCTGACGGTCCTCGGGGTCGTGCTCAGCCTGCTGCTGCTCGGGATCGGCCTGTCCCGCATCGCGCTGGCGGTCGGGGTGCGCGGCTGGCCGCCGGCGCGCCGGGCCGTGCAGGGCGCCCTCGGCGCGGGGCTGTGCGTGGCCGGTCTCGCGGGCGTCGCCGGCGCGTGGAGCGCCGTCACGGTCGTCGGGATCGTCGTCGGCGCCGCGTTCCTCGTCACCGGGGTGGCCGACCTCGTGACGGCCGGGACGGGCCCCCGCGGGGTCGGGCGCGCCGCGACGGGCGGGCTCGGCGTCGTGCACGTGCTCGTCGGGCTGTTCTTCCTCCTCGTGCCCGACGTCGGGCTCGCGGTGCTCGCGGTGCTCGTCGGGGTCGTCCTGGTGGGTCTCGGGCTGCTGCAGCTGGCCGCGGCCGGGCTCGTGCGCGCCCTGGTGCGCCGCGCCGACGCCCTCGTCGCGCGCATGCGCACCGACGGCGCCGGACGCGACCGGCTGCGAGGGGGCGGCCCGGACGACGGTCCGGACGACGGACCCCGCGTCATCCCCGGTGAGGTCATCTGATGGCCGGCGGCCCGCTCGGCCGGCTCCTCGGCGGAGGCCGGCGCGACACGGACCCGACCCCCGCCGCCGCGTCGCTGCCACCCGGGCCGCTGCTGCCGCCGCCCGTCGTCACCCTCCTCGGACTGGCCGCGGCGCTCGTCGTGCTCGGCGGGCTGCGGACCGCGCAGTCCGTCGTCGCGCCGGTCCTGCTCGCCCTGGTCATCGCCATCGCCGTGCACCCCGTGCAGGCGTGGCTGCGAGCCCGGGTGCCCGGGTGGCTCGCCCTCGTCGTCACGCTCGTCGTGACCTACGCCTTCCTCACCGCCTTCGCGGGCGCGCTCACGCTGTCGGTGCTCCGCTTCGCCGACCAGGCCGGGCGCTACCAGGCCGAGCTCAACCAGCTCGTGCAGGACGCCGAGAACCTCCTGCGAGAGGTCGGCGTCGACCAGGAGCAGATCGACGCCTTCGTCGGCGGCTTCGACCTCAACCGGATCTTCGACCTCGCCCTCGACGTCGCGCTGACCGGCTTCTCGGTCGTGAGCAACCTGTTCTTCGTCCTCCTGCTGCTGTTCTTCCTCCTCATCGACGCCGGCGGCGCCGACGACCGGATGCGCGCGGTCGCGGCCCTGCGCCCGCGGGCGGCCGAGGCGCTGCACTCGTTCACGTACGGCACGCGGCAGTACCTCGTCGTCACGGCCGTCTTCGGTGCCGTCGTCGCGGCCCTCGACGTCGTCCTGCTCGTCGTCCTCGGGGTGCCGCTGCCGCTGCTGTGGGGGCTGCTCGTCTTCCTCGCGAGCTTCGTGCCGACCGTCGGGCTCATCGTCGGCATCGTCCCGCCCGCGGTCATCGCCCTGCTGGACGGCGGTCCCGTCGAGGCGCTGTGGGTCGTCGTCGGGTTCCTCGTCGTCAACAACGTCATCGACAACTTCGTCAAGCCGAAGTTCGTCGGCGACGCGGTCGGCATCAGCATCACGCTGGCGTTCCTGTCGCTCGTCGTGTGGGGCTTCGTCCTCGGGCCGCTCGGCGCCCTGCTCGCGATCCCGGCGACGCTGCTGACCCGCGCGGTCCTGCTGTCGCCCGCCGACCCCCGCCACCGCTGGGTGACGTGGCTGCTGGCCGACCGCGCCCCGACCGACGAGGAGGTCGCGGCCACCGTGGCCGAGGCGAGGGCCGCGGCCGGGTCCGGCGAGGACCGGCCCGGGTCGCTGCCGCCGGCACCGGGGGCCGCCGGGGTCAGGGGAAGGGCCAGGCGTTCGGCTCGCAGCCGTCGAGCCTGATCGTCTGCTGCAGCATGACGGGCGCGGCCTCGCCGGTGGCGGGGCACGGCACGTGCCCGTGGCCCAGCAGGTGGCCGACCTCGTGGTTGACGAGGTACTCGCGGTAGCCCTCGACGTCCTCGCCCCACGTCGTCGCGCCGCGGGTCCAGCGCACGGCGTTGAGCACGACGTCGTCGCCGTTGCGGCACGACACCTGTCCGCGGGTGCGCAGCGGCGCGCACAGCCGGTCGGTCGTGTCGGGGCTCGTCACGACGACGCGGGCGTCACCGTCGGCGGCGACGCGCTGCAGCGCCCAGCGACCGTCCGCGGTCCACGACCTGGGGTCCGCCAGCACGGCGTCGACGACGGCCGCGGCCGCGGCCGCGTCGACCGGGACGCCGCCCTCCACCTCGACGGTGTACGTGACGAGCTCACCGTCGCCCACGACGTCGCTCCCGCCGGGCGCCACGGCGAACGTGCCGTCGCCGGCCTGCGGCACCTCGACCGGCGACGCCGGCTCGGGCGGCGCGGCGGCCGGGTCCTCGCCGGCCGGGTCCTCGCCGGCCGGGTCCTCGCCGGCCCGACCCTCGGCGGCCCGACCCTCGGCGGCCGGGTCCTCGCCGGCCGGACCCTCAGCGGCTGCGTCCTCGACGGCGGGGCCGGGTGCCACGGCGGCGCCGGCCGGGCGCCCCGGCACCCGGTCGGGGAGCGCGGCGCCCTCCCCCGGCTGAGCGTCCGGGACCGCCTGCGGCGTTGGACCGGCCGTCGCCGGGCCGGCGACAGGGGCACCCACCGGCTCGCGGTCGGCGCCGCCGGGCACGGCGAGCCACACGCCCCACAGCACGAGCACGACCGCCGCGGCCCCGAGCGCGGCCGAGCGCTCCCGGCGCGACGCCCGCGGGTCGCGGGCCTCGCCGTCCGGCGCCCCGCCCCGCCGGCGTACCCGCTCGGTGGTGGCCACCACCCGACGATAGGGGCACGAGGGGCGCGGACGCGGCTGACGCGCGCGCCGTCAGCGGCGGCGGGGCCGCGACGCGAGGTGCATGCCCCCGCGGGGGCGCAGCGTCACCGACGCGATGACGCCCGGGCGCGGGCCGGCCGGCGCCACGGTGCGGTCGCGCAGCAGCTCGGCGAGCACGACGACGGACTCCACGAGGGCGAAGTCGCGCCCGATGCACAGCCGCGGCCCGGCGCCGAACGGGATGTAGGCCTCCCGCCGGGCACCGGCGTCGCGGTCGAGCCAGCGAGCGGGGTCGAAGCGGTGCGGGTCCCGCCACACGTCCGGGCGGCGGTGGTGCACCCACGGGGACGTGATGACGAGCGTCCCGGCGGGCACGGCGACGCCGTCGAGGACGTCGGGCTCCAGCGCCCGGCGCGAGACGACCCACGCGGGCGGGTACAGCCGGAGCCCCTCGTCGACGACCGCCCGCGTCACCCGCAGGGCCGGCACGTCGTCCCAGCCGGGGCTGCGCCCGGGGAGCACCTCGTCGAGCTCGGCGTGGACGAGGTCGAGCGCCGCGGGGTGCTCGGCGAGCAGCCGCAGCGTCCACGTGAGGCTCGCCGCGACCGTCTCGTGCCCGGCGATGACGAGCGTGACGAGCTCGTCGCGCACCTCGCGGTCGGTGAGGCCGGCCGCCAGCAGCAGGCCGAGGACGTCCGCGCCGTACCCCCCGCCGGCCGCGACCTCCCCGCGCCGGACGCGCACGAGGGCCGCGCACGCCTCGTCGAGGGTGCGCCGGGCCCGCGCGAGGCGGCGCGAGCCCGGGGTCGGGACGCCGGGCGGCGCCGTCCACGGCTGCTGGGCGCGGCGGACCACCACCGCGAGCGACTCGTGGACCGCGGCCACCAGCCGGCGTCCGTCGGCGGCGCCGCCGTCGACGAGGTCGGCCCCGAACAGGGTGCGGCCCACCACCGCGAGCGTCGCCCGCATGAGCACGTCGTCGACGTCGACGACGCCGCCGGGCGCCGCGTCCCACTCCCGGGCCACGAGCCCGGCCGCGCGCAGCGACTCCGCGGCGACGTGGTCGAGGGTGTCGCGGTGGAAGGCCGGCTGGACCGCGCGGCGGTGCTGCCGCCACACCTCGCCGTCGGTCGTGAGCAGGCCCGCGCCGGTCACCAGCGACAGCGACGTGTACTGCACCGTCGCCTTGCCGTAGGCGCGGTGGTTGTCCTGCAGCACGCGGCGCACCCCGGCCACGCCGTTGACCAGCACGGCCGGGCGTCCCAGCACGGGGAACGGCACGACGTCGCCGTAGCGCGCGGCCGTCCGCTCGAGGAACGGCAGGGCGTCCCGCATGATGCCCGGCACCGCCGCGACCATGTGCCACGGGAGCGGGCCGTCGGCCTCGACGTCGGTGAAGCGGGCGTTGCGCCGGGGGGCGTCGGCGGACGCGGCGCCCGCGCTCACAGGTACAGGCCCGTGCCCCCGTCGGGCACGCGGGGCGCGGCGACCGCGTGCAGGTCCCGTTCGCGCAGCACGACGTAGGTGGCCGCGTGCAGCTCGACCTCGGCCTTGTCCTCGGGGTCGAACAGGACCCGGTCCCCCACCTCCACCTGCCGGACGTGCTGCCCGACGGCGACGACCTCCGCCCAGCCCAGCCGCCGCCCCATCGTGGCCGTCGCCGGGATCACGATGCCGGCGCCCGAGCGGCGCTCGCCGTCGGACTCCGCCCGCACGAGCAGCCGGTCGTGGAGCATGCGCACGGGCATGCGGGCGTCTGCGCCCGCGGTCGTCGGACTCACCAGCCCATGCTGCCAGGTGCGCCCTTGAAGGGTCCGACCACGTCGTCGGTCACCCAGCCGCCGTAGAACGAGCCGGGCTGCGGCCGCACGCGCTCCCCGGCCACCGTCACCTCGTCGACGGCGGCGGCGTAGAGCGCGACGTGGTCGCGTAGCTCCTCGTAGGCGGGGTACGGCTCGCGGTAGGTCCACGCGGCACCCGCGGCGACGCGACCGTCGGAGGCCACGACGTCGAGGTAGGAGGCCTGGCCCTTCCACTCGCACAGCGACCGGCCCTGCGCCGGGCGGAGGGCGCCCGGCCGGAAGTCCGCCAGCGGGAGGTAGAACGTCGGCGGGTGCGACGTCTCACGCACCCGCAGGGCGCGCGTGGTGCGGCACACCTCCTCCCCCGCCGGCCCGAAGCGCACGACGACCGGACGGCGGTCCGCCACCACGTCCGGCGGGCGGGGGTAGTCCCACACCGACTCCTGGCCGGGGCCGGGCTCCTCGGGCACGACCCCACGCGGCAGGCGCACACGAGCCACCGGTCAGCGCCGGCGTCGGCGCACCTGGCGCACGACCACGAGCGCCACGAGGGCGACGACGGCCGCCGCGACGGCGGCGACGCGCTCCTTGAGCAGGTTGCCCTCGTCGTCCGTCACGGCCGCGCGGCCCTTGGCGACCGCCTTGTCCTTCGCCTCGGCGGCGAGGTTGGCGGGCCGGACGCGCTCGACGAGCTCGTCGAGGGTGCCCGCGAGGTGCTCGCGGCGGGCCTCGATGGCGGCCGAGATCGCCTCGGGGGTCTGCGGCACGGGAGCGGGGTCCGCCGTCCCGGACGCGGGGCGGGGGGTGCCGTCGGCGTGGCTCATGGCCCCCACGGTAGTGAGGCCTCAGCCCGGGCGCCCCCGCACGGTCACCCGGGACGGGTCGAAGCCGACGGGCAGCTCCAGCCGGTGCCGGTGCAGCGTCGCCGGGTCGGCGAGCAGCTCGGCGGTCGGCGCCTCGTGGACGACCCGGCCGCCGTCGAGCACGACGCTGCGCTCGCACAGCTCCAGGGCGAACGGCAGGTCGTGGGTGACGACGAGGACCGTCACGGGCAGCGCGGCGAGGACGTCGAGCAGCTCGCGACGGCTCGCGGGGTCGAGGTTGCTCGACGGCTCGTCGAGCACGAGCACCTCGCAGTCCATGGCGAGCACGGTGGCCACCGCCACGCGCCGGCGCTGCCCGAACGACAGGTGGTGCGGTGGCCGGTCGGCGAACCCGGCCATGCCGACGGCCTCCAGCGCCCGCCGCACCCGCTCGTCGAGCTCGGCGCCGCGCAGCCCGAGGTTCGTGGGCCCGAACGCGACGTCGTCGCGCACGGTCGGCATGAACAGCTGGTCGTCGGGGTCCTGGAACACGAGGCCGACCCGGCGCCGCACCTCGCGCAGGGTGTCCTTGGCGACCGTCACGCCGCCCACGCGCACCGACCCGACGGCGTTGGAGCCGGCCGCGGCGCCGAGGACGCCGTTGAGGTGCAGCAGCAGCGTGGTCTTGCCGGCCCCGTTGGGCCCGAGCACCGCGACCCGCTCGCCGGCGCGCACGACGAGGTCGACGCCGAACAGCGCCTGGTGCCCGTCGGGGTAGGCGAAGGCGACGCCGTCGAGCTCCAGCGCCACCGGCGCGCCGGCGTCGCCGTCACCCCGCCTCGCCCCCGGCGCGGCGCCCGTCGTGGTCACGCCCCTCACCCTGCCACCTGCCCCGCCACCGGGCCCGGGCCCCCCTGCGCGTCGACGAGCCACGTCTCCACCGAGGTCGCCGGACCCGCGAGGAGCGCGGCCGCCGTCACCCCCGCCACCACGGCCCACGCACCCGCCACCAGAAGCCACTGGCGCGGCCGCGCCCGCGGCGCGGACAGGGCGGGCATCGTGCCGGTGAAGCCGCGCGACACCATCGCCAGGTGCACGCGCTCGCCACGCTCGAAGGCACGGACGAACAGGGCGCCCGCACCGCGGGCGACCACCGGCACGTGGCCGAGGTGACGGGCCTCGAACCCGCGCGAGGCCCTCGCGACGGCCATGCGGCGCATGTCGTCGACCACGACGTCGAGGTAGCGGACCATGAAGGCGACGATCGTGACGAGCAGGGCGGGCACGCGCAGGCGCTGCAGCCCCACGAGGAGGTCGCGGGGACGGGTCGTGGCGGACAGCAGGATGGCCGCGACGACGCCGATGGTGCCCTTGGCGAGGACGTTGAACCCGCCCAGCAGCCCCTCCACCGACAGCGGGACCCCGAGCACGTCGACGCGCTCGCCGAGCGCGACGAGGGGCAGCAGGAGCGCGAAGACGACGAAGGGGACCTCGATGACCATCCGGCGGGCGACCGTGCGGGCCGGCAGCCCGGCGACGACGACGAGGCCCGCGAGCAGGGCGGCGTGGACGGCGAAGGCCCACGCCTGCTCGCGCGGCGTGGCCACGACCGTCACGACGACGAGCACGAGCCCGACGACCTTCACCTCGGCCGGCAGCCGGTGCAGGACCGAGTCGCCCTCGACGTAGAGCCCGTCGGAGACGCTGCCGCGGGAGCCGTGGGCGTGACCCGCCCCCACGCCCCCCTCAGACCCTCTCGGACTCGGCGGTCCGGGGCCGCGGCCCGGACCGACGCCCGGCGGCCAGCCGGGCGACGAGCAGCATGACGGCGAGCACGACGACGACGCCGAGCAGCCCGGCGAGCCCGGTGGCCAGCACCGGGTTGTCGATGCCCAGGACCGCGTAGTCGCCGACGGGGCTGCCCGCGACGACCGAGTCCTCCGCCGCGTCGAGGAAGCCCAGCCGCTCCGCGACGTACTCCAGGCCGTCGGGGTTCGCGCTCGCGACGCTCGAGACGAGGCCGGCGAGCACGACGATGACGCCGAGCGCCCCGGCCACCCAGCCGAGCCCGATCCGCCGGACGCCGGCCGTCACGGGCCCCTCGGACGCGCCGGCGACGACCTCGCGCGAGGTGCCGTCGGCCCCGGTGACGACGAGGCTCGTGCGGTAGCGGCGGACGAGCCGGACGAGGTCGGGGCGGGTCGCGACGACCGCACCGACCGTCAGGGCGGTGATGACGGCTTCGCCGGCGCCGATCGCGACGTGCCACGTGAGCATGAACGCGGTCAGCTGCCCGAGGTCGAGCGGGGCGGCGCCGCCGACCGCGTACAGCAGCACGAAGACGAGCGAGGTCGCGGGGACCGACACGAGGGCCCCGACGGCCGCCGCGGGCACGGCCGAGGCCGGCCGCTTCGGCAGGAGCGCCATGACGCCCCGGGCGACCGCGTAGCCGACCGCGACGGTGACGACGGCGATGAGCAGCACGTTCGTGCCGAGGGCCGTGATGCCGCCGTCGGCGAAGAGCAGGGCCTGCAGCACCACGACGACCGTGACGGCGAGCAGGCCCGTCCACGGCCCCACGAGCACCGCCGCGAGGGCGCCTCCCATGAGGTGCCCCGAGGTCCCCACGCCCACCGGGAAGTTGAGCATCTGCACCGCGAAGACGAAGGCCGCCACGAGGCCGGCCATCGGCGCCGCGGCGGTCGACTCCGCCACCTCCTCGCGCGCGCGGCGGAGCGCCACCGCGACGACCGCGGCGGAGGCGACGCCGGTGGCGACGGAGGTCGTGAGGTCGAGGAAGCCGTCGGGCACGTGCACGGGAGCTCCTGTGGCAGCGGTCGGGACCCGCAGGGGGCGGTCCGTCCGATCCTGCTCGCGCGGTGCCGGACACGCAATGCCAAACTGCAACCGTGTCGCAGGTTGCCGAGCCCGTCCCCTCCGCCGCGCGCCGCCTGCGGGCCGGTGACGCGGCGCCCGACCTCGACCTGCCCGCGCACGACGGCACGAGGGTGCGGCTCGCCGACCTGCGAGGGGAGAAGGTCGTCGTGTACTTCTACCCCGCCGCCATGACACCCGGGTGCACGACGCAGGCGTGCGACTTCCGCGACAGCCTCGCCGCTCTCACCGGCGCCGGGTACCGCGTGCTCGGGGTGTCACCGGACCCCGTAGAGCGGCTCGCCGCGTTCGCCGAGCGCGACGGCCTCACCTTCCCGCTCCTCAGCGACACCGACCGCGACGTCATGACCCGCTGGGGCGCGTGGGGTGAGAAGACGTTGTACGGGAGGACGGTCACCGGCGTCGTCCGCTCGACGGTCGTCGTCGACGAGGACGGGACCGTGGCGCTCGCCCGGTACAACGTCCGGGCCACCGGGCACGTCGCCTCCCTGCGGAAGGCCCTCGGCGTCGACGCCTGACGGGCGCGGTCCCAGCGCGGTGCCAGCGCGGTATCAGTGCGGTATCAGCGCCGGTCGGTGCCCGCGTCGGGCCCGTCCCCGTGCTCGGCGCACGCCTCGCACGTGCCGGACAGCGCGACGTGCGTGGCGTCGAGGCGGAAGCCGTGCTCGCGTCGCAGGCGACGCGCCGCCGAGGTGAGGACGGTCGCGGGCGCGTCGACGACCCTGCCGCAGCGCTGGCACTGCAGGTGGAGGTGGCGGTCGCCGGCCCCGGGCCCGAGGTCGGCGAGGTGGTAGGCCGTCCCGCCGTGACCGAGGTGGACGTGCTGCACGACGCCCGCCGAGGCGAGCGACTCCAGCGCGCGGTACACGCTCGCACGGTGCACGTCGGGGGCGCGCGAGGCCACCGCCTGCACGACGTCCTCGGCCGACAGGTGCGCCCCGCGGTCGGCGAGGGCCTCGGCGACCACCCGGCGGGGCCGGGTCATGTGCCTGCCCTCGGCGCGCAGCCGCCGCGCCACCTCACCGGACAGCCCGCCGGACAGCCCGGGCACCGCGCCGTCCGCCTCCGCCATGTCCGCGAGCGTAGGTCCGCGACGGCCCTACGCTGGAGCCGGCGCGAGGTCGCGCGGGAGTGGTGGAACTGGCAGACACGCAGGATTTAGGTTCCTGTGCGCTCGGCGCGTGAGGGTTCGAGTCCCTTCTCCCGCACCACCGCTCCCTCGCGCCGTCGTCCGGGGTTGTGACCGGTGGTGCCCCTACGCTCGCTGCGTGTTCGTCCTCACCGCCGACCAGCGCGGCAGCCGCGCCTCGGCGGACCGGGTGGGCACCGGCCTGTCCGCGCTGGCCGCCGCGGTCGCCCGGCCGGTGCGCACCTTCGAGCGGACCGCGGGCGACGAGGTGCAGGGGGTCCTCGCGTCGCCCGACGACGTGCTGCGCGCCGTGCTCGCGCTCGTCCGCGACGAGCGGTGGTGGGTGGGGGTCGGCGTGGGGGCCGTCGAGCGGCCGCTGCCCGCCTCGACCCGCGCGGGCCGCGGACCGGCCTTCACGGCCGCGCGCGAGGCGGTCGAGCGGGCCAAGCGGCGCCCTCACGCCGTCGCGGTCGTCGGTGGCGGGCCCGGCGCGGAGCTGGCGTCCGACGCGGACGCGGTGCTCGCGCTCGTGCTCGCCGTCCAGTCGCGCTGGTCGCCCGAGGCGCGCGAGGCCGTGGACCTCGTCTCGGCCGGTCTCACGCAGACCGCCGCCGCCGGGCGGCTCGGGGTCACGCGGCAGGCCGTCGGCCAGCGGCTGCAGGCCGCGCTGTGGCGCCAGCACACCGACGCCCTGGCGGTGTGCGCCCGGCTGCTGGCCCGCGCCGACGCCGCCGGCGAGCGCGACGCGCCCTCGCGCGGGGGACGGTGACCGCCGTGCCGGACCCGCTCCTCGTCACGCTGCTCGTGCTCGCGGTGGTCCTCGCGGCGGGCTGCCTCGTCCTGCTGCCCTTCTCGATGCGGCCCGGCATCGTCACCGGGCCGCCCTGGCTCGGCGCGCTCGTCGTGGCGGGGCTGCTCGTGCCCCTCGCGCTCGTCGCCGTGCTCGCGCTCGCGGTGGCGCCGGTGCGGGGCGTCCCGCTCGGGGTGCTCGTGACGGCGCTGCTCGTGGCCGCCGCCGCAGGTGGCTCGCCGATGGCCACCGGGGTGCTGCGGCTCGCCGACCCGGCCGCCGCCCGCGCCAACGAGGGCGTCGCCGTCGAGCGGCCGGCGGGTCCGCTGCAGCTGTCCGCACCGCCTCCCACCCGGCCGCCGGCCGCGACGCTCAGCGCGCCGGGCCTGCTGCGCGGCGGGGCCACGCTCGGCCTGCTCGAGCGGCTCGCGACCTTCGGCACGCTCGCCGCCGGCAGTCCCGAGGGCATCGCCGTCGTGCTGGCCGTCAAGGGTCTCGGCCGCTTCGGCGAGCTCAAGATCCCGGCCGCCCCGGAGCGCTTCATGATCGGCACGTTCGCGAGCGTGCTGTGGGCGTGCGCCTGCTGGGCCGTGGTCGTCGCCGCCTACCGCTGAGGTCGCCGGCGGCGCGTCCCGGGTGGCCGGGCGACCACGCCCCACGGACCCGAACGCTCGGGACACACCGGCGGGTCGTCGCAGAACCGTCCACGCCCCCGCCCCGGCCGCACCCCGCGGACACGAACGCGCGGGACGCACCGGCGCGTCGTCGCGGAAGCGTCCGCGCGTGAGTCGCTCAGGCGACCCGGGGACGCTCGAGGGCCTCCCGCACCCACCCGACCACCTGCCGCGGGGACGACAGCAGGTCCGCCCCCGTCACCTCGACGACGCGCCAGCCGAGGGTCTCCAGGCGTCGACGTCGCGAGAGGTCCTGCCGCCACTGCCGCCGGTCCCGGTGGTGGTCGCCCTCGAACTCGACGACCACGCGTCGCGACGGGTACGCCAGGTCGACCCGGGCGACGACACACCCCCGCCGGTCAGTCACCCGGTGCTGCACCGCCTCCGGCGCCAGTCCGGCCAGCACGAGCAGGAGCCGTAGCCGGGACTCCATCGGCGACTCGGCCCGCGGGTCCCGCAGCCGGAGCGCCTCGAGCGCCAGCGCGGTCCCGCGGCGGCCGCGCCGCGACGCGAGCAGCGCCCGCACGGGCGCCTCGACGCCGGGGTCGGCTCGCAGCAGCGCGTCGAGCGCCGCCAGGAGGTCCGCGAGGGCCGACGTCGCGCTGGGCGACGGCGTCACGGGCGCGGTGACCGTGGCGGCGACGTCGCACCAGGCCCACCCGGGCCCGCTGACGGGCAGCTCCCCGGGCCGCGGGAGGGCCGGTGCCGCCGAGCGGTGCACGATGATCCCGTCCAGGCGGCACCGCGTGGCGGTCGGGACGGTCAGGTGGATGCGGTCCTCCTCGGCCGTCGGGACGGGCAGGCCCGCGAGCTGCAGCGCGGTCCAGTGGGACACGACCCCGGCCGGGACCGCGTCACAGACCGCGGCGCAGCGCGTGCGCAGGTCGTCGGCCCAGCACGCCTCCACGTAGCGGCCCCGCACCACCCGGACGAACTCCACCCCGCCGGTCAGGACGCGCACGCTCAGCCCCTCACGGCGCGCCCGCTCCCGGGTCCACACGCGATCCCGGACGCCCACGACGACACGATGGCTGCTGCGAGGGCATCGTGCCGGAGCCCCTGTGGACGACTAGCGGACACATACGCACCCGCCACGCCGGCGTGCCGTGACGCAACCGTCCACACCCGCCCGGCGACCACGCGCCACGGACACGTGCGCGCCCCACACGCCGGCGTGTCGCACCGGAACCGTCCACCGCGGGGGCAGGAAGCGGGGCACCGGCACGCCGGGCGTCAGGTGACGGTGACCTCGACCTCGTCGTAGCCCTGGGCGCCGTCCGGGGCGGGCGGTGCCGGTTCGGCGAGCTGCACCTGGCCGTTCGCGTCGACGGCGCGCACCCGCACCACGTGCGGCCCGGGCTCCGCCTGCCACTCCCAGCGCCACTGCCGCCACGTGCTGCTCGTGCCCGCGTCGGACAGCTCGGCCTCCTGCCAGTCGCCGTCGTCGACCTGCACCTCGACCGCGCCGACGCCGACGTCCATCGCCCACGCGAGGCCCGCGACGACGACGGTGCCGGCCTCGACGCTGCCGCCGCCCGGTCGGTCGATGCGCGAGGAGATCTTGACCGGGCCCATGGCCGACCAGCCGCGCGGTGTCCAGTAGCCCTGGTCGGTGTCGAAGCGGGTGAGCCGGAGCTCCGTCACCCACTTGGTCGCGGAGACGTAGCCGTAGAGCCCGGGCACCACGAGCCGGGCGGGGAACCCGTGCTCCAGCGGCAGGGGCTCCCCGTTCATGCCGATGGCGAGCAGCGAGCCGCGGTCGTCGGTCATCGCCTCGACGGGGGTGCCCGCCGTGAAGCCGTCGGAGCTGCGCGACAGGACCATGTCGGCCTCCGGCAGCGGACGCGCCTCCGCGAGCAGCTCCCGGGTCGGCAGGCCGAGCCACAACGCGTTGCCGACGAGCTCCCCGCCCACGGGGTTGCTCACGCACGACAGCGTCGCCCACTTCTCGACGAGGCGGCGCTCGAGCAGCTCGTCCCACGTGAGCTCGACCTCCTGCTCGACGAGACCGACGACGCGCAGCCGCCAGTCGGCGGCCGCGAGCCGGGGCACGACGAGCGCGGTGTCGATCCGGTAGAAGTCGGGGTTGGGCGTGCGGAACGGCTCCAGGCCGGGCACGTCGTCGAACGTCGCCCCGGCGCCCACGCGAGGCGCCTGCTCCGCCGCCGCCGGCAGCGCGACCGCCGCGCGGGAGGCCGCACCGCCCGAGGCCCCGACCCGGCCGAGCGCCCGGGCGCCGAGCCCGACGGCGAGGGCCGCCGCGCCGGTCCCGCCCAGCAGGACGGTCCGCCGACGCAGGCCCGCCCCGGACGCGGCCAGCCGCCGCAGCAGCAGTCGGAGGACCCCGACGCCGACGAGGAACGCCACGGCCCCGGGCACGACCCCGAGCAGCCCGGCGTCGGGCCGCGTCGCGGCCGCGACCATGACGACGACCGCCAGCGCCGCGGTGAGGACGGCCCCGAGCGGCGGGCGGCGGCGCTCCAGAACGCCGGCGGCGGCGCCGAGCGCCAGCGCCACGAGACCCACGACCGTGAAGAGGAACAGCTTGTCGCCCGTGCCGAACAGCGAGATGACGGCGTCCTTCGCCCACGGCGGGGTGAGGTCGACGACCCCGTCGGAGACCGCCACGACCGGCGTCGACCCCCGCCCCGTGACCAGCCCGACGGCCTCCGCGGCCGCGAGACCGGCGCCGAGCGACACCACGCCCGCGGCGGCGTCCCACCAGGCGCCGGGTCGGGCGGTGCTCTCGCGGGCGGGGGCGGTCTCGACGGTCGTCACGTCCCCAGCATGCGACGCCGTGGCGCCCGGCGCCGCACGCGCGCGGGGACCGTCACCGCTCCGTCATCTCCCGCGGGAGGACCCCGGCCGGGTCGGCACCGCGCGCCGGGTGACGCCGTCGCGCCGCGAGGGTCGCCGCGAGGGCGACGACCACCGCGAGCGCGGCCGCGGCGACGAGCGGCCACGGCCCGACGGCTGCGAGGCCCCGGGACAGGGCACCCTGCACCGCGAGCGCCCCGCCGACGACCGGGTCGGCGAGCCCGCCGCCGGCGAGCACCCGCAGCTCGTAGACGCCGTAGTACGCGACGTAGCCGCCCGCGACGGCGAGCAGCGCGCCGCTGGCCCGCGAGACGAAGGGCGTCGCCCGCCGCAGCCGGTCGACGAGGCCCCGGCGCGCGAGGGCCACCGCCACCGCGAGCACCGTGACGACGGCGCCCATGCCGAGGGCGTACACGAGCAGCACGGCGACCGCGCCGAGCGGCCCGCCCGTCGTGACGGCCGCCGTCGTCACGGCGAGGAACGGCGCGACCGTGCACGACAGGCTCGCGAGGGCGTAGGCGACGCCGTAGCCGACCATCGACCACGCGGTGCCGGTGGGGGCCGACCCGGCCCGGGGCGCCACGACGCGGAGCTCGCGCCCGGCCAGCAGCCAGGCTCCCGCCCCCACGAGCAGCACGCCGACGACCACGGTGACCCACGGCAGGAACCGTTCCACCGACAGCGCCAGCGGCACCGCCACGGCCCCGAAGGCGCCGAAGACGGCGACGAAGCCGAGCGTCATCGCCGCGGACATGAGCAGCGCCCGGCCCGTCGCCTGCACCCGCCGGGACGGGGCGGCGCCGTCCGGCCCGGCCGCCCCCTGCACCACGAGCGTGAGGTAGGCGGGCAGCATGGCGAAGCCGCACGGGTTGAGCGCCGCGAGCAGCCCGGCGGCGAGCGCGAGCGACAGGGTGGCGGGGTCCACGCCGAGCCCGCCTAACCCAGCAGCGCGTCGAGCTCGGCGCGCAGCCCGTCGACCGGCACCGGGCCGGACACGAGCATCGGCACGCCCTCGGCGTCGAGGATCACGGAGTCGTACTGCGAGGCGACGCCGAAGCGCGTGTACAGCGTGCCGTCGAGGTCGGCGAGGGACACGACGTCCTCGAGCCCACCGCGCTCGACGAACGCCGCCATCGCCTCGGCGTCCCGCGACAGCCCCGCCACCCCCACGACGTTCGCGCGGCCCTCGTACTCCGCGGCGAGCTCGGCGACCTCGGGCGCCTCGCGCGCGCACACCGTGCACCACGGCGCCCAGAACCACAGCAGCGTGGGCGCCCCCGCGAGCGAGGCGCCCTCGAAGGTGGCGCCGTCGAGGGTCGTGGCGGTGAAGTCGAGGGCGGGCGGGACGCCGGTCGGACCGGCGGCATCCCCCTCCGACGCCACGGGCTGCGACGTCACGGGCTCCGACGTCACGGGCTCCGACGTGATGCCCTCCGACGTCATCGGCTCCGGGGTCATCGGCCCCGTCGTCGTCCCGGCGGCCGCCGTCCCGGTGGAGCCGTCCGCCGGGTCCCCGCCGTCGTCCGCCCCGCAGGCGGCGACGGCGAGCAGCACGACGGGCAGGACGGCGGGCAGGACGCGGGCGAGGGGCGGGCGGCGACGCGCAGGGGTGCTCACGCCGTCCATCGTGCGGCCGGCACCGGCGCCCGCGACAGGTCCCGGGTGGTTACGAGGTGCTGACGTCACGAGGCAGCCACAGCTCCGCGACGCAGCCGTCGCCCGCGTCCCGCACCGCGGCGCTGCCCCCGTGCCGGTCCGCGACCGAGCGGACGATCGCCAGCCCCAGGCCCGCACCGGCCCCACCCGGCCCGTCGGGCGCCGCGGGGGTCCTCGCTGGCTGCGCCCGCCAGCCCGGCTCGAACATGCGCTCGGCGGTCGCCGGGTCGAGGCCGCCGCACGCGTCGCGGACCGACACGAGGACGCCCTCGCCCGCCCGGACGGCCCGCACGCGGACGGTGGCGCCGTCCGGGCTGTACTGGACGGCGTTGACGACGAGGTTGGTGACCGCGCGACCGAGGTCGCGGTCCCGTCCCCGCACGCGCAGCACGTCCGCGCCGTCCGGCGGTGACGCGACGAGGGCGACCCCCCGGCGTCGCGCGAGCGGCGCCACCGAGGCCACGGAGTCCGACACGAGGTCGCCGACGTCGACCGGCTCGTCCCCGTCGGCGGGCTCGTCCGCCGACTGCAGCCGTGACAGGGTCAGCAGGTCGTCGACCATCCCGCTCGTGCGGTTCGCCTCCGTGCGGATGCGTGCGAGGTAGCGCGCGGGGTCGTCGGCGAGGCCGTCCTCCAGCGCCTCGACCATGGCGCGGATGCCCGCGAGCGGGGTGCGCAGGTCGTGCGACACCCACGCGACGAGCTCGCGACGGCGCTGCTCGACCTCGGCCTCCCGGCGGCGGGCGGCGGCCGCCTCGGCCGCGCCGCGGACGACGAGCGAGACGCGGCGGGCGAGCAGCCCGCCGAAGAGCAGGGCCACCGGCACGGTCGCCGCGAGCACGACGAGGACCACCGTGAGGTCCTCCGGCGACAGGAACATCGCCCGGGCCGCCGCGGCGGTGCCGGCGGCGACGGAGGCGACGGCCACGACGGGCGCGACGACCGCCGCCGCCGCCACGGCACGGCGTGCGAGCAGGGCGACCACGACGGCCCCGACCAGGCCGACGACCACGGCGACCCCCGCGGCCAGGAGGACGACCTCCGCGGCGGCGCTCACGGACCCTCGTCCCCCGCGTCGTGACCGCCCCCCGCGTCCCAGCGGTAGCCGACCCCCCACACGGTCACCAGCCGGTGCGGCCGGCCGGGGTCCGGCTCGACCTTGTGGCGCAGGCGCCGCACGTGGACCGTCACCGTCGACAGGTCGCCGAAGTCCCACCCCCACACCTGCCGCAGCAGGTCCTCGCGCGAGAAGGCCTGCCCGGGGTGGCGCAGCAGGTGCTCGAGCAGCGCGAGCTCACGGCCGGTCAGGGCGAGCTCGCGCCCGGCGAGCGCGGCGCGCCGCGCGGCCACGTCGACCTCGAGGTCGCCGTCCCGCAGCACCTCGGCGGGCCCCGACCGCGCCTCGGCCGCCGTCGTCCGGCGCAGGACCGAACGGACCCGCAGCACGAGCTCGCGGGGGCTGAACGGCTTGGCGACGTAGTCGTCGGCCCCGGCGACGAGGCCGGCGACCCGGTCCCCCTCCTCGCCGAGCGCCGTGAGGAGGATGACGGGCACGTCCGCCCGGTCGCGCCGCAGCGCCCGGCACACCTCCAGACCGGAGCCGCCCGGCAGCATGACGTCGAGCACCACCAGGTCCGGGACGTGCACGCGCGCGGAGTCGAGGGCCGCCGCGGCGTCCGCGGCCTCGTCGACGTCGTGGCCGTCGCGGGTCAGGTAGGCGCGGACGACCTCGCGCACGGTCGGGTCGTCGTCGACGACGAGGACCCGCGGCACGCTGGCAGCGTAGGCGCGCCGCGCCGGGCGGGGGCCACGGTCCTCGGGGACGTCACCGTCCCGTCACACCTCGCCCCGCCCGGCACCCGTCCCGCCCAGCACGTCGGTGAGCCTCGGCAGCAGGGCGCGGACCGCCTGCCCGCGGTGGCTGATCGCGTCCTTCTCCGCCGGCGCGAGCTCGGCGCACGTGCGCGTGTCCCCGTCGGGCACGAGCACCGGGTCGTAGCCGAAGCCACCGTCGCCACGCGGGGCGGTGGTGAGCGTGCCCGTCAGCCGGCCCGTCGTCACCGTCTCGTCCCCGTCGGGCAGGCACAGCGCCGCGGCGCACTCGAACCACGCCGCGCGGTGCGGCTCGGGCACGTCGGCGAGCTGGTCGAGCAGCAGCCGGAGGTTCGCGGCGTCGTCGCCGTGCCGGCCCGCCCAGCGCGCGGAGAAGACCCCGGGGGCGCCGCCGAGCACCGCGACGCACAGCCCGGAGTCGTCGGCGACCGCGGGCAGGCCCGTCGCGGCCGCGACCGCACGGGCCTTGAGCAGCGAGTTCTCCGCGAAGGTCACCCCGGTCTCCGCGACCTCACCCGGGTCGGGCAGCCCGAGCGCCACGGCCCCGGCGACCGAGACGACGGCGTCGTCGGCGAGGCCGGGCACGTGCGGGGCGAGCAGGCGGTGCAGCTCGACGACCTTGTGCTCGTTCCGGGTGGCGAGCACGAGCCGGACCGTCACGACGAGCGCCCGCCCGACCCGCCGGGCAGCGGCGCGGCCAGCGCCTCCTGCTGCCGCGCGGTGAGGTCCGCGCAGCCGGCGACGGCGAGGTCGAGCAGCGCGTCGAGCTCGGCCCGGTCGAAGGGGGTGCCCTCGGCCGTGCCCTGCACCTCGACGAACCGGCCGTCGCCGGTGCACACGACGTTCATGTCGGTGCCGGCGTCGACGTCCTCCGGGTAGTCGAGGTCGAGCACGGGCCGCCCGTCGACCACGCCGACGCTGACCGCCGCGACGCTGCCGGTGAGCGCCTTCGCGCCCCGGGCGACGTGGCCCTGCTCGACCGCCCACGCCAGCGCGTCGGCGAGCGCGACGTAGGCGCCGGTGATGGCCGCGGTGCGGGTGCCGCCGTCGGCCTGCAGCACGTCGCAGTCGACCTGGACGGTGTTCTCCCCCAGCGCGCCGGTGTCGACGACCGCGCGCAGCGCGCGGCCCACGAGCCGGGAGATCTCGTGCGTGCGCCCGCCGACGCGGCCCTTGACGGACTCGCGGTCGCTGCGCGTCGAGGTCGAGCGCGGCAGCATCGCGTACTCCGCGGTCACCCACCCCTGCCCGGAGCCCTTGCGCCAGCGCGGCACGCCCGGGGTGAAGCTCGCGGTGCACATGACCCGGGTGCGGCCGAACTCCACGAGCACGCTGCCCTCGGGGTTGTCGGTCCAGCCGCGCGTGAGGCGGACCTCGCGGAGCTGGTCGGGGGCACGGCCGTCGTGGCGGGGGGAGGTCACGCGCGACACCCTATGCGCGCGCGCCGACCACCCCGTCGGGACGGTCGGCACGGCGGTCGACCTCGCTCACACCTCGACGGCGAGCCCGGGACGGGCGGTCGCCACCGGCCCGTCGAGGACCTCCCGTGCCTCCCGCTCGGCGACGCCGGGGTCGTTCCAGGCGGGCACGTGCGTGAGCAGCAGCGAACGGACCCCCGCCTCGCGCGCCGCCTCCGCCGCCCGCCGGCCCGTCAGGTGGATGCCGCGCTCGGTGTCGCGGCCCTCGACGAACGCGGCCTCGCACAGCAGCAGGTCGGCGCCGCGGGCGGCGTCGAGCAGGCCGTCGCAGCTGTCGGTGTCGCCGGAGTACGCGAGCACCCGCTCGCGGCCGTCCGCGCCCGGGCCGACCACCCGCAGCGCGTACGCCTCGACCGGGTGCCGGGCCGGGAACGCCGTCACGGTGAGGCCGCCGACCCGGACCGGCACCCCGGGCCGCCACTCTCGGACGTCGAGCTCGCCGGACATGGCGGCGGGGTCGTCGAGGTCGTACCCGCGCGCGAGCCGCGCGCCGGTGCCGGACGGCCCGTGCACCGGGACACGGCGGCGCGCCGGGCCGTCGGGGTGGTGCCGCTGCATGACGTACAGGCCGGTGAGGTCGAGGCAGTGGTCGGCGTGCAGGTGCGACAGCAGGACCGCGTCGAGCGCACGCGGGTCGAGGTGGCGCTGCAGCGGCCCGAGCGCGCCGCTGCCGAGGTCGAGCACGACCCGCGTGGTCGTGCCGTCCGCCGCGGGCGCCTCGACGAGGTAGCACGAGGCGGCGGAGTCCGGTCCCGGGAACGAGCCGGCGCAGCCGACGACGGTGAGCCTCACACGGGGCTCCCGCTCGGCGCGCTCGACAGCTCGACCGCCCCGACGACGGGCCCGAGGAAGCGGCCGGCGAGCGCGCGGAACGACGCGGCGTCCCCGGTCGCGAGGAAGCGGTGCCGGGGCGGGGGCGCGTCGTCGGGGCGGTGCAGGCCGTGCCGGGTGAGGACGCGGTACACGTCCTTGGCGGTCTCCTCCGCGCTCGACACGAGCGTGACGTCCTCCCCCATGACGTAGCCGATCACCCCGGTGAGCAGCGGGTAGTGCGTGCAGCCGAGCACGAGGGTGTCGACCCCGGCCCGGCGCACCGGCTGCAGGTACTCCTCCGCGACCGCGAGCAGCTCCGGCCCGCTCGTCACCCCCTGCTCGACGAACTCCACGAAGCGCGGGCACGCGCGCGTCGTGAGGTCGAGGTGGACGGCGGCGGCGAAGGCGTCCTCGTACGCGCCGGAGGAGACCGTCGCGCGGGTCCCGATCACCCCGACCCGCCCCGAGCGCGTCGCGGCGACCGCGCGGCGCACCGCGGGCTGGATCACCTCCACGACGGGGACGTCGTAGCGCTCGCGCGCGTCGCGCAGCATGGCGGCGCTCGCGGAGTTGCACGCGATCACCAGCAGCTTCACGCCGTCGTCGACGAGGCGGTCCAGGCAGTCCAGCGCGAAGCGGCGCACCTCGGCGATCGGCCGCGGGCCGTACGGCGTGCGGGCGGTGTCGCCGAGGTAGCGGATCGGCTCGTGCGGCAGCTGGTCGAGCACCGCCCGGGCCACGGTGAGCCCGCCGACCCCCGAGTCGAAGATCCCGATGGGGGCGTCGAGCTCCTCCAGCACGGCCCGGATGCTACGCGCCTACGCCCACAGACGACCCTCGAGCGCCTCCTCGGCGGCGTCGAGGTCGCCGTCGAAGGCACCCGTCGACAGGTACTTCCAGCCGCCGTCGCACACGAGGAAGGCGATGTCGGCGCGCTCACCGGCCCGCTGCGCGCGGGCGGCGACGCCGAGCGCGGCGTGGAGGATCGCGCCGGTCGAGACCCCCGCCCAGATGCCCTCCTCGGCGAGCAGCTCGCGGGTCCGCCGCACCGCGTCCCGCGGGCCGACCGAGAACCGCCGGTCGAGGACGGTCTCGTCGTACAGCTCCGGCACGAACCCCTCGTCGAGGTTGCGCAGCCCGTACACCAGCTCGCCGTAGCGCGGCTCCGCCGCGACGACCTGCACGTCCGGCACCTTCTCCTTGAGGAAGCGCCCGGCGCCCATCAACGTGCCCGTCGTGCCGAGACCGGCGACGAAGTGGGTGATCTCGGGGAGGTCGTCGAGCAGCTCCGGGCCCGTCGACTCGTAGTGCGCGCGGGCGTTGGCCTCGTTGGCGTACTGGTCGAGCATGACCCAGTCCGGGTTGTCGGCGGCCAGCCCGCGGGCGACCCGGACGGCCTCGTTGGAGCCCCCCGCGGCCGGGGAGAAGCGCACCTCGGCGCCGTACAGGCGGAGCAGCCGGACCCGCTCCTCGCTCACGTTCTCCGGCACCACGACGACGAGGCGGTAGCCCGCCCGCCGTGCGGCCATCGCCAGCGAGATGCCCGTGTTGCCGCTCGTCGGCTCCAGCAGGGTCGCGCCCGGCCGCAGCCGCCCGTCGGCCTCCGCGGCGCGGACCATCCACGTCGCCGGACGGTCCTTGACCGAGCCCGTGGGGTTGCGGTCCTCGAGCTTCGCCCACAGCCGGACCGTGGGCGACGGCGACAGCCGCGCGAGGTGGACGAGCGGGGTGCCGCCGACGGTGTCGAGCAGCGACTGCGCGCGCACCGGTCGGCTCAGCCGCCCGCGACGGCGGGGAGGATGGTGACCTCGTCGCCGTCCGCGACGGGCGTGTCGAGGCCGCCGGTGAACCTCACGTCCTCGTCGTTGACGTAGACGTTGACGAACCGGCGCAGCGCGCCGCCGTCGAGCACGCGCTCGCCGATGCCGGGGTGGCGCGCGTCGAGGTCGCCGAGCAGCTCACCGAGCGTCGACCCGGTCGCGCTCGTCGTCCTCTCACCGCCGGTGTAGGTCCGCAGGATCGTGGGCACCCGGACGGTCGCGCCGGTGGCGCCGGTCGTCTCCGCAGCAGTCACGCCGTCGGCAACGACGCCTGCGGCCCGGCTGTTCCCGGGACCTAGGGCCCGGGTGCGTGCCGCCGGACCGGTCGATCCTCGGGGGGTGGACGACGACAGCGACGACGCACCCGACCTGCCGGACACGTCCTGGGGTCCGGGCAGCGGCCCCGACCGCCGGGTGAGCGTGCTCGACCGGACGGCGTGCCTGCAGCACCTCGCCGGCACCGGCACCGGCAGGGTCGCCTTCACGGACCCCGACGGCAGCGTCGAGGTGCTCCCGGTCGCCTTCGCGCTCGACGCCCGCCACGTCGTGCTGCGGACGTCGGCCGGCAGCCTGCTGGAGCGCCGGGCGCGCGAGGGCGCCGTCACCTTCCAGGCCGACGAGGCCGACGTCCTGCGCCGGACCGGCTGGTCGGTGATGGTCCGCGGCGCCGTCGACGTGCGGCGCGAGCCGCCCGGTGACGCCCGCCACCTCGCCGACGCCCTCGCACCGTGGGCGCCGGGGGTCCGGGACGTGTGGATCCGCATCGCGACGGAGCGGGTGACGGGGCGGCGCATCCACCCGCTCGACGTCGCCGACCTGCGCCACCACGACGTGCCGGTCACGTGGCAGGTCGCCTCGCGCTCGTGGTCGACGCCCTACGACGGCCGCTGACGGTCGCTGGCGGACGTCGCTCAGGCGCCTTCGACGACCTCGACCGGCTCCTCCGTCACGACGCCCTCGACGATCCGGAAGCTGCGGACCTCCTCGGCGTCCGGGTCGCGCGTCGACACCAGCAGGTAGTGGGCGCCGGGCTCGGACGCGAGGGCGACGTCGGTGCGCGAGGGCGCCGCCTCCGTCGCGGTGTGGGAGTGGTAGACGACGACCGGGTCCTCGCCGCGCTCGTCCATCTCGCGGTACAGCCGGAGCAGCTCGCCGCTGTCGAACTCGTAGAACGTCGGTGAGCGCGCCGCGTTCAGCATGGGCACGAGCCGCTGCGGGTCGTCGCTGCCCTCGGGTCCGGCGATCACACCGCACGCCTCGTCGGGATGGTCGCGGCGCGCGTGCTCCACGACGGCGTCGAGCAGGGAGCGGCGGAGGCGCAGCACGGCGCGAGCCTAGTGCGGGGCCGGTGGCGCGGTCCTCGCACCCGTCGTGGCGGCTCAGCGGTCGACGGCCCGCACCACCATCTCCAGCAGCGCGGACAGGAAGTCGTAGACCGCGATGCGGTAGGCGCGCAGCGCCCGCTCCGTCCCGGCCGCCGAGCCGTCGGTGTCCGCGTCCTCGGCGTCGTCGTCGCCGGCCGCCGCCTCCGCGAGCAGCTCGGCCTCGTAGGCGTCGAGCTCGGCGTGCAGGTCGTCGTCCTCGCCCAGGGCGAGCAGGGTGCCGAGCGCGAGGCGGCAGTCGTTGAGGGCGGTGAGCCACGCCTGCGCGCGGTCGGGCGCGACCACGACGCCACCGTCCTGGCGGCGCAGCAGGGCGAGGTCCTCCAGGACCGAGTCGATGGCCGCGACCTTCGCGTCGCGGACGCCGGCCCCCGCGAGGCGGCGGAACTCGGCGGCCTCCTCGGGGTCCTCGAGCGTCGCGTCGGGCAGGAGGCGGCGCAGCACCGGGTCGTCCGGCACCGGCGCCTCGCCCCCGAGGCGCGACACGATGGCCTCGAACTCGTCGTCGACCTCCTGGGACGGCCCTGCCCCCGCACCGCCCGGCGCCGGGGGGCCGGCGGTCGCGGCCGGGCCGGAGGGCGCGCCCTCCCCCTCGGCGAGGACGGCCCGGGTCTGCTCGAGCGCCTCCGCGACCACCCCGGCGTGGACCACGTCGAGGTCGAAGGCGACGTGGCCGTCACGGCGACGGCGGACCATCGCGGTCATCCGCTGCGCCACCTCAGGCCGCCTCGCGCTGCAGGGTCGCCCACAGGCCGTAGCGGTGCATGGCGCTGACGTCGGTCTCCATCTTCTCCCGGCTCCCGGAGCTCACGGTGGCGCGGCCCTCGTTGTGCACCCGCATCATGAGCTCCTCGGCCCTCTCGCGGGGGAACCCGAAGTAGGTGCGGAACACGTACGACACGTACGACATGAGGTTGACCGGGTCGTTCCACACGACCGTCGTCCACGTGCCCGGCAGCTGCTGGACGGGCTCCTCCGCGAGCGCCGTGCCGGCTCCGGGCGAGGTGCCGGGGGCCTCCGGCTCGCCGACGGCGAGCACGGGCAGGTCGAGTGCCACCCCGACAGCGTAGGCACCCGTCGCGGCCGGCGGGACCCGGTGCGCGCCCCGGACCGTCCCGCGCGGGTCCGCGCCCCGGGGCGCCCGCGCGCCCCGGCGCTAGCGTGGTCGGGTGCGTGTCCCCGCCCTCGCCACCGACCGCTACGAGCTGACCATGGTGCAGGCGGCCCTCGCCGACGGCACCGCCGACCGCGAGTGCACCTTCGAGGTGTTCGCGCGCCGGCTGCCGGCCGGACGCCGGTTCGGGGTCGTCGCGGGACAGGCCCGCGTGCTGGAGGTGCTCGAGGGCCTGCGGTTCGACGACGACGAGCTCGAGCACCTGCAGGCCACGGGCGTCGTCGACGAGCGGACGTGCCGGTGGCTCGCGGACTACCGCTTCGACGGCGACGTCGACGGCTACGCCGACGGCGAGCTCCACGTGCCCGGCTCCCCGCTGCTGCAGGTGCGGGCCCCGTTCGCGACGGGCGTGCTGCTGGAGACGGTCGTGCTCAGCATCCTCAACCACGACTGCGCGGTCGCCGCCGCGGCGGCCCGCATGGTCGTCGCCGCCGAGGGCCGCCCGATCGTCGAGATGGGCTCCCGGCGCACGCACGAGGCCGCCGCGGTCGACGCCGCCCGGGCCACGTACCTCGCGGGCTTCGCCTCCACGAGCAACCTCGAGGCCGGGCTCCGGCACGCCGTCCCGACCGCGGGCACCGCTGCGCACGCCTTCGTCCTGCTGCACGACAGCGAGCGGGACGCCTTCGCGGCCCAGGTGGCGGCCCAGGGCACCGGCACGACGCTGCTCGTCGACACGTTCGACATCGCCGAGGGCATCCGCACCGCGGTCGAGGTGGCCGGCCCCGGCCTCGGCGCGGTGCGCATCGACTCCGGCGACCTCGCCGTGCACGCGCGCTTCGCCCGCGGCCTGCTCGACGACCTCGGCGCCACCGGGACCCGCATCGTCGTGTCCGGCGACCTCGACGAGCACGGCATCGCCCGGCTGTCCGGCGCCCCGGTCGACGCCTACGGGGTCGGCACGTCCGTGGTGACGGGCAGCGGCGCCCCGACGGCGGGGCTCGTGTACAAGCTCGTCGAGGTCGACGGTCGCCCGGTGGCCAAGCGCTCCTCGGGCAAGGCGACGCACGCCGGGCGCCACCACGTCGTGCGACGGCACCGGGCCTCGGGCATCGCGACCGAGGAGGTCGTGGTCTCCGGCGCCGCGGAGGTCGCCGACCTGCCCGGTGACACCTCCCCCCTCGTCCCGCTGCTGCGGGACGGAGCCCGGGTGCCCGGCGCGGACGGCGCGGTGGACCTCGCCACGGCGCGGACGCGGCTCGCCGAGCGGCTCGGGCAGCTGCCGTGGGACGCGCTCAGCCTGTCCGAGGGCGACCCCGCGTTCCCCACGACGTACGTTGGGGAGCCATGAGCGCAGCTCCTGGCCCGGACCCCTCGGAGGTCGGCTACGACGCCTCGACGGCGTTGCTGGTCGTCGACCTCCAGAACGACTTCGCCGACCCGGCGGGCGGGCTCCACGTCGCCGGCGGCGAGGACCTCGCGGCCCTGCTGCGACCGCACCTGGCCGCGGCGCGGGCGGCGGGCGCGCCCGTCGTCCTCACGCAGGACTGGCACCCGCCCCGCACGCCGCACTTCGACACCGACGGCGGGCCGTGGCCGGTCCACTGCGTCGCGGGCACGTGGGGCGCCGAGCTGGTCGACGGCCTCGACGTGGGCCCCGACGACCCGGTCGTGCGCAAGGGCAGCGACGGCGGCGACGGCTACTCGGGGTTCTCGGTGCGCGACCCCGTCACCGGCGACGTCGAGCGGACGGCGCTGCAGCGCCTCCTCGACGAGCGCGGGGTGCGGCGCGTCGTCGTGACGGGGCTCGCGGGCGACGTGTGCGTGGCGGCGACCGCGCGCGACGCCGTGGGCCTCGGCTACCAGACGGTGTACCCGGTCGCGCTCACCCGCTTCGTCGAGGCTCAGGCGGGCGACGGCGAGCGCGCGCTCGCCGAGCTGCGTGGCCTCGGCGTCGCCGTGGTGTGAGAGCCGTCGGCAGCGGGCCGAGGTCGGTCGACCGGCTCGACAGCCTGCGTCAGCCGGTGAGCAGCCAGCGCCGGACCGTGTCGACGCGGGCCCGCACCTGGTGCAGGTCCGCCTCCGGCACCGGCGGGCCGCCGCACGTCGAGCGCAGCCGGGCGTGCACGACGGCGTGCGGGCTGCCGGTGCGCCGCGCGTAGGCACCGACGAGGCCGCTCAGCTCCTTGCGCGCCGCCGCGACCGCCCGGTGGTCGACGACCGGCACGGGCTCGGCCGGGGGCGCGGCCGCGGCGCGGGACGGACGGCGGCGCAGGTGCTCGCCCATCTCGTCGGCCTCGACGAGGCCGGGCAGCGCGAGCAGGGCCTGCTCGCCGTCGCCGTCGTCCTCGCCCGCCCACGACGTGTGGTTGGTGAACTCGTCGCCGTCGTACACCGCGCGGTCGAAGGCGGCGTCGGACTCCAGCGCCTCGAACGGCAGCTCCTCGGCGCCCGGCGTGGACCGTTCCGCGCGGGCCTCGGCGAGCAGCTCCTCCTCCGGCGACCACAGGTCGTCGGGGTCGGAGCGGCGCGGCCGGTCCAGCACGTGGTCGCGGGCCACCTCGAGCTCGGCGGCGTAGCGCAGCAGCTGCGGCACGCTGGGCAGGAACACGGACGCGGTCTCGCCCCGTCGCCGCGCCCGCACGAACCGGCCGACGGCCTGCGCGAAGAACAGCGGTGTCGCGGTGGTCGTCGCCCACACCCCGACCGAGAGGCGGGGCACGTCGACGCCCTCCGACACCATGCGCACCGCGACCATCCAGCGCGGCCCCTCCTCCCCGGCCGCCGCGAAGGACTCGATGCCCGCGGAGGCGTCGGGGTCGTCGGACAGCACGACGGTGGGCCGCTCGCCGCTCAGCCGGTGCAGCAGCGCGGCGTACGCGCGGGCGGAGGCCTGGTCGGTCGCGATGACGAGGCCGCCGGCGTCCGGCACGGTGCGGCGGACCTCCGTCAGGCGACGGTCCGCGGCGCCGAGCACGGCCGGCACCCACTGCCCGACGGGGTCGAGGGCGGTGCGCAGGGCCTGGGCGGTGAGGTCCTTGGTGAGCGGCTCGCCGAGGCGCGCGGCGACCTCGTCGCCCGCGCGCGTGCGCCAGCGCATGTTGCCGGCGTAGGCGAGGAACAGGACGGGACGCACGACGCCGTCCGCGAGCGCGTCGCCGTAGCCGTACGTCCAGTCCGGGCGCGAGCGCCGCGAGCCGTCCGGCTCCTGCACGTACGTGACGAAGGGGATGGGCGAGGTGTCGGAGCGGAACGGCGTCCCGGTGAGGGCGAGCCGCCGCTCGGCGTCCTCGAAGGCCTCCGCGACGCCGTCGCCCCACGAGCGCGCGTCGCCCGCGTGGTGGATCTCGTCGAGCACCACCAGGGTGCGCCGGGCGCGGCAGCGGCCCGCGAACACGTGCGGGCGCAGCCCCACCTGCGCGTACGTGACGACGACCCCGTCGTAACCGGCGGCGAGGGTGCCCGCGGTGCTGCGGAACGACGGGTCGAGCCGCACCCCCACCCGCGACGCGGCGTCGGCCCACTGGGTCTTCAGGTGCTCCGTCGGGCACACGACGACGACCCGCTCGACGGTCCGCGCCGCGAGCAGCTCCGTCGCCACCCGCAGGGCGAAGGTCGTCTTGCCCGCGCCGGGGGTGGCGGCGGCGAGGAAGTCGCGTGGCGCCCGGCTGCGGTAGGCCTCCAGCGCCTCGCGCTGCCAGCGACGCAGCGCCCCGGCCGTCCCCCACGCGGCGCGCTCGGGGAACGCCGGCGGCAGCTGCGCCGCAGCGGCGGTGCTGGGGTGCTCGGGCTGGTGCTGGGGGACGGGGCGGTGCGCCCCGCTCAACGGTCCGATCCGGAGCCGGAGCCGGAGCCCTCGTCGCCACCGCCCGGCTTGAGGCCCTCGTAGATCTCCTTGCACGTCGGGCACACCGGGAACTTCTTCGGGTCCCGGCTCGGCACCCACACCTTGCCGCACAGGGCCGTGAGCGGCTCGCCCGTCACGGCGCTGGCGACGATCTTGTCCTTCTTCACGTAGTGCGCGAAGCGCTCGTGGTCACCCGGGTCGGCGGGCTCGACCGTGCGCTCGGGCTCGAGCACCGCCGTGCCGGCCGGCTGGGTCGCGGGCGCGCCCGGCCCCGTGGGGGCGGACGGGAAGGACGGCTCCGACATGACCTCGAGTGTAGGACCCCATCCGCCGCCGCAGGCGGTGCCGGACGTCCTGTGCACGACGGGCGCGGCCGACCCGCGCCGGATGCCGCTCCCGTGCCGCCGACCCGTCCCCGGAGGTCCTGTGTCCCTCTCCAGCATCGACATCGACGCGCAGCTCGACCGGATGGAGGCCGAGGGCCCCATCGACCTCGCCGCCGTCGACTACTCGGTCCGCGACGCGCGCGTGGTCCGCGAGGAGCTCGGCCCGAGCCTCGACTACTTCGCGCGCGTGGAGCGCGAGGTGGAGCGCAACGTGCTGGAGCTGCAGGTGCTGCTCCCTCAGGCCGACGACACCACGCGGCGCTTCATCCGCGTGTGGGAGGAGCAGGAGCTGCCGCACGGCTGGGTGTTCGACCGGCTGCAGGCCGAGGTCGGGCTCCCGCCCTCGCAGCCGGAGCTCACGGCCATCAGCCGGTCGCTGCGGGTCGCGGGCGCCCTCGCGCACCTGCCGGGGGTCCACGACGCGCTCATGTTCCTCTACCTGTCGGTCGGCGCCATGCACGAGCGCCTCACCGCCGTCGGCTACGACCTGCTGAGGAAGCGGCTGGTCGCGCTGGGGGCGCGCGGCTTCGCCGAGACCGCCGTCGGGCCGATCCGGGGGCAGGAGTCGACGCACTTCGCCTACTACCGCAACTCCGCCCTGCTGCACCGGCAGCGCCTCAGCCCGTGGCAGCTGCATTTGTGCCGGGTCGTGCGCACCCGCACCTACCGCCCGATCGGGGCGACGACCCCGGCGAACGCCGCGGCCTTCGGCCGGGTGGCGGGCGCCCTCGCCGGCGACGCGGGCGTCGACCGCTTCGTGTCGCCCGTGCAGCGCGTCGCGCAGGAGCTGCTCGTGCGCGAGGGCGCGGGCCTGCAGCTCCCGCCCTTCGTGGCGCGTGCGCTGCGCGAGGCCCTCGACCTCGGTCGCGCGGCTCCGCCGGCGCGCACCCCCGGCGGCATTGCACTGGTCTGAGCGGCACCCTCCGCCCTGGCGCGTGCGTGTCAGTTGACCTCGGGGTCGCCGCGGTAGGTGGCGGCGAGCGCGACCGTCGTGGTCTGGCGCAGCAGCACGTCGCGCCACAGCGTCTCGGTGTCCCCCCGGAAGCCGTCGCCCGGCTCGGAGTCGACGACGAACCACGCGCCCTCGGCGAGCTCGTCGTCGAGCTGGCCCGCGCCCCAGCCGGCGTGCCCGGCGTAAACGCGCAGGCCCGCGGCCGCGGGCGCCACGATCTCCGGCGGGGCGTCGAGGTCGACGACCGCGATCGAGCCGACGAGGCGCTTGAGCCCCGGCGGCTCGCCGTCGTCGCCGGGCAGCCGGGCGAGCCCGATCGCCGAGTCCAGCCCGACCGGACCGCCCTGGAACAGGTGCGGCGGCTCGGTCACGTGGTCGTGCCACACCGGGAGCACGTCCGCGACGTCGCTGACGAGGGGCCGGTTGAGCACGAGCCCGAGGCTGCCCTCCTCGGAGTGGTTCAGCAGCAGCACGACGGTCGCCCGGAAGTTCGGGTCGACCAGCGACGGGTGCGCGACGAGCAGCGCCCCCGCCCGCGGCGCCGGTGGCGGCGGCGGGAGCAGCGGCCCGAGCGCGTCGCGGCCGATCACGCCGGCGGAGCGCCCTTGGCGGCGCGCTCGACGGCCGCGGCCACCGCGGTGGTGGCGTCCGTGTTGAACACGCTGGGCACGATGTAGGTCGCGTTGAGCTGTTCGGGGTTGACGGTCCCGGCCAGCGCCCTCGCCGCGGCCAGCAGCATCGCCTCGTCGACCGTCCGGCTCCGGGCGTCGATGAGGCCGCGGAAGACGCCGGGGAACGCGAGCACGTTGTTGATCTGGTTGGCGAAGTCGCTGCGGCCCGTGGCGACGACGGCCGCGTGCTCCGAAGCCTCCGCGGGGTCCACCTCGGGCGTCGGGTTGGCGAGCGCGAACACGATCGAGTCCTCGGCCATCGTCGCGATGTCGTCCCCGGCGAGGATGCCGCCGGCCGACAGACCCACGAACACGTCGGCGCCCACGAGCGCATCCCGCAGGGTGCCGCTCATGCCGCGGGAGTTCGTGTTGTCGGCGGTCCACGCCAGCTCCGGGGCGAGGCCGGGCCGCTCCCGGTGGATGATGCCGTCGACGTCGACGACGACCGCGTCCCGGACGCCCGCGGCCAGCAGCAGCTTGAGGACCGCCGTGCCCGCGGCACCCGCCCCGGACATGACGAGGCGCACCTCGCCGACGTCCTTGCCCACGACCGCGAGCGCGTTGGTGAGGGCGGCCAGCACGACGATCGCCGTGCCGTGCTGGTCGTCGTGGAACACCGGGATGTCGAGCTCGTCGCGCAGCCGTCGCTCCACCTCGAAGCAGCGCGGCGCGGCGATGTCCTCGAGGTTGATGCCGGCGAAGACGGGGGCGATGGCCTTGACCGCGGCGATGATCTCCTCGGTGTCCTGGGTGTCGAGGCAGATCGGGAACGCGTCGACGTCGGCGAAGCGCTTGAACAGGACCGCCTTGCCCTCCATGACCGGCAGCGCCGCGAGCGGGCCGAGGTTGCCGAGACCGAGGACGGCCGACCCGTCCGTGACGACCGCGACGGTGTTGCGCTTGATCGTGAGGCGACGGGCGTCCTCGGGGTTGCGGGCGATGGCCTCGCACACGCGCGCGACCCCGGGGGTGTAGGCGAGGGAGAGGTCGTCGCGGTTGCGCAGCGGGACCTTGCTCCGCACCTCCAGCTTGCCCCCGAGGTGCGCGAGGAAGACCCGGTCGGACACCTTGCCGATCTCGACGCCCTCGATGTCCCGCATCGCCGCGACGAGCTCCTCGGCGTGCTCCTGCCCGCGCGTGGCCGCCGTGACGTCGACGGCGAGGCGCCCGTGGCCGGAGGCGGTGACGTCGAGGGCGGTGACGATGGCGCCGCAGCGTTCCATGACGGTCGTGAGCTCGCTGACGGCGGTGGGCCGGGCGGGCAGCTCGAGGCGGATCGTGACCGAGTACGACACGCTCGCGGTGGGCATGGGCCGATCCTGTCGTGCGGCGGGGTCCCGGTCCACCTCCGTCGCACGTGCCGCGCCCCTCACCCTGTTCGTCCGCCTCGCAGCGGGCTCTCCCGCGCCCCGCCCCGCCCGCACCGGAGCTCGTCACGACGTGCGGGGCCACCCGGTGGCCCCTAGCGTCCGGCGGACGGCCTCGTCGACCGGCGGGGCAGCGACCCCCAGGAGGCACCATGAGCACGTCCCGCACCCGAAGCACCCTCGCCCGACGCGCCCCCGCGGTCGTCGCCGTCGCCGCCGCGGCGGTGCTCGGCCTGGCCGGCTGCGGCGACGACGTCGTCGACGACGGCGTCGAGCAGGAGGTCGAGGACGCCGGCGAGGACGTCGAGCAGGGCGTCGAGGACGCCGGTGAGGACGTCGAGGACGCCGGCGAGGACGTCGAGCAGGAGGTCGAGGAGGAGAGCACGGACGGCTGAGGCCCTCGCGGCCGCCCCGGCGCCCGGCCGAGCGGTCGGGGCCGGGGCTCAGCGGCCGGGACGCTCCGCGCCGGCGAGCAGCCGGTCGACCGCGGCGGCGTCGGGCAGAGACGGAACGGCCCCCGCCGTGCGTACGGCGAGCGAACCGGCCGCGCACGCCCGACGCAGCGCCTCCTCGAGCCCACGCCCCGCGGCGAGCCCCGCTGCGAGGTGACCGACGGCGGCGTCCCCCGCCCCCGTGGTGTCGACGACGTCTGCGGGCGGCGCGGCGACCGTCAGCTCACGGCCGTCGCGGCTGCACAGCAGCGCTCCGGCCGCGCCGAGGGTGACGACCACGTCGCGTGGCCGCCCGTCCCCTCCGGAGCGGACCAGCCGTCGAGCCGCCTCGCGCACCCCCGGGGACCCCGGTCGCAGGGCCAGCGCCTCGTGCTCGTTGACGACGAGCACGTCCACGTCGGCGAGGAGGTCCGTCGCCTCCGGCGTGGCGGGGGCCGCGTTGAGGACCACGCACGCCCCGGCGTCCCGCGCGTGGCCCAGGGTGTCGGCCACGAGCGCGGAGCCGACCTCCAGCTGGACGAGCACGACCGGAGCCCCGGCCAGGGCGGCGAGCGCGGGGCCCGGCAGGGCCGTGACCGTCGCGTTGGCGCCGGGCACCACGACGATCGCGTTGTCGCCGTCGTCCTGCACGAGCACGTGGGCGGCGCCCGTGGGGGCGTCGGCGACGAGCACGTGGTCGGTCGTCGCGCCCTCGTCCGCGAGCACGGCCCGCAGCCAACGCCCGCCGTCGTCGTCGCCCACGGCGCCCACGAAGGTGACCTCGGCGCCGGCGCGCGCGGCCGCGACCGCCTGGTTCAGGCCCTTGCCGCCCGGGTGCCGTCGGGCCGGGCCCGTGGCGAGGACGGTCTCGCCGGCACGGGGGACGCGCGCCACCGGGAGGACGAGGTCGACGTTGGCGCTGCCGACGACGACGACCCGGCCGCTCACCTCCCGCAGTCTGCCAGCGGCCGCCCGTCGGGGCCGCCGCACGACCCTGCCGGCCCTGGCGCGCGCCGGGACGCCGACGGGCCCGGCCCCCTCGCGAGAGGGGACCGGGCCCGTCGGTGCGGTCGTCCGGTGCGGGTCCTGGGACCCGACCGTCAGTACTGCGGCTGCGTCTGCGGGTTGAAGTCCTCGGCGTACTTGCCGGACTTGCCGTTCGCGACGCGACGGTCACGGATCTCCAGCACGTCCAGGCCCTGCTGGATGTCGTTGGAGTAGATGTAGCCGTCGTAGTAGTACGCCGACCACGAGCCACCGATGATCAGGCGCTCGTCCGAGAGCGGACCGCGGTCGAAGTGGCCGATCTCGACCGGGTTGGCCGGGTCGGTGAAGTCCACGACGTTGATGCCGCCCTGGTACCAGGCCTGGACCATCACGTCCTTGCCCTTCACCGGGATGAGCGAGCCGTTGTGGGCGACGCAGTTCTCGGTGCTCGACTGCTCGCGCGGGATCTTGAAGTAGCTCTCGAACGACAGCTCGCCGTCCGACAGCGTGTAGTAGGCGTTGGCGCCCTTGTTCGGCCCGACGGCCGGGTTGCACGTCGCGCCACCGCCGCCGCCGAGCTCGTCGGTGAACATCACGGTCGTGGCGTCGTTGTTGAAGGTCGCCGAGTGCCAGAAGGCGAAGTTCTCGGTGTCCGCGACGCGGTCGAGCAGGACCGGGTTCGCCGGGTCCTCGATGTCCATGACGACGCCCTCACCCATGCAGGCGCCGGCCGCGAGGCCCACCTCCGGGTACGCGGTGATGTCGTGGCAGCCGGCCGTGCGCGTCGTGAGCCCACCGTCCGGGAAGAGCACCGGCTCGGCGATGACCGCTGCAGCGGTCGGGTCGTCCACCGGCACCTCGACGATCGAGATCTTGTCGTGCGGCGGCTGGCAGTTCGCGAGGTTCGGGTTGGGGCCGTAGGACGACACGTAGACGTACACGGTGTCGCCGTCCGGGACGAGCGTGTGGGTGTGCGAGCCGCAGTCGGTGGCGACCGACTTGACGTACACGGGCGCCAGCGGGTCGCTGATGTCCCAGATGCGGATGCCCTCCCAGTAGTTGCCCGCCTGCGCGTCCGCGAGGCTGCTCAGGGAGGAGCTGTTGCAGCTGTCGTCGGTGCGCGTGGAGTCGACGGACAGGAACATGAGGTCGCCGTAGACCGTGATGTCGTTCTGCGAGCCGGGGCACGCGACCTGCAGAGCCTGCCTGGCCTTCCGCGGGTTCTTGATGTCGTAGACCGTGAAGCCGTTGTAGTTGCCGGCGAAGGCGTAGTCCCCCTTGAAGGCGAGGTCGCTGCTGAAGGCGCCCTCGCTCGCGAAGGCCCCGTTCTTGGGGATGTTCGTGAGCAGGTGCATGTTCTTGCTCTTGTCGATCTCGCCGGGCTCGAGCACGTCCGCCGCGGCGGCGGGCGCGAACGCGGCCAGGCCGATGGCGACGGACGCCGCCATCACGGCACCCAGGACGCGCGAGCGCCTGGGTCGAAGGGCTGCTGTCATGGTGGGACGACCTCCGGGGTCAGGGTGGTCGGGACCGCCTGCGTCGGCGGTTCCCGACCGTCCGGGCTGGATGACACAGCCTGTCCTGGCGGCCGTCGGCGCAAAAGGGCGAACTTGGTCACGGATCGATAACGATCGACCGGAACGGGAACACGGGTGGGCGACCGGGGTCATTGTGACCGACGGCTGACCGGCCGTTCGGCCGGACCTGTCGGAGCGCCGCACGCCTGACGTACCCTCGCCCTGTCGATGCCCGTCGAGACCCTTGGGACAGCCGCGTGCTCCACCGACTCCTCCGCCCCGTCCTACTCGCCTCCACGGTCGCCGTCGCGGCCGGCCTGAGCGCGTGCGGGGGCGGCACCGAGGCCGCCCCGCCGCCCGCGACCATCGCCTACACGGCCGCCGACGTCCCCGTCGTCGTCCCCGGCCGACCCGGCGAGCCGACGACCACCATCGAGCCGGGCGAGGTGGGGTCCATGTCCAACGTCGCGGCGTGGGACGAGGCCGACGTCGCGTTCGTGCGCGCCATGGTCCCCCACCACGCCCAGGCGCTGGAGATGGCGGCGTTGGCTCCCGACCGCGCCGAGGACGAGCGCGTCCTCACCCTGGCGGACCGCATCTACGACGGGCAGGGGCCGGAGATCGACGCGATGCAGGGGTGGCTGGAGTCGAACGGCCTGGCCCGCGCGGACGAGGACGACCACGGGCACGAGCTCATGCAGGGCATGGCGACGACGGAGCAGATGCTGGCGCTCGACGCCGCCCGGGGCGCCGAGTTCGACCGCCTCTTCCTCGAGCTGATGATCGCCCACCACGAGGGCGCGCTCGACATGGCGGCCGATGCGGCCGGCGCCCGCAACTACCGGATCGTCGAGATGGTGGAGGACACGGCGCTCAAGCAGTCGGTCGAGATCTCGCGCATGGAGGAGCTCCTCGCCGACGTCTCCTGAGCCGCGCTCGGCCCGACGTCCGGCGGCGCTCGGCCTGCAGCACCTCGTGCCTGCACGGACCGGGCCGTAGGGTCGTCGGATGGGTCGGGTCGTCGCGGTCGTCAGCGAGGTGAAGGCCCAGGAGTCCCCGGACGACGTCGCGGCCGCGTTGGACGCCCTGCGCGCGCACGCCGCCGTGGACGTCGAGCGGGTCGCCGGCGACGACCACCTCCGGGCCGTCCTCGACGGTGAGCCCGAGCGTCTCGTCGTGCTCGGAGGCGACGGGAGCGTGCACCGGCTCGTGCAGGTGATGCACGACCGGCGTCGTGCCGGCACGGAGAGGGACGCAGCGGTGGCGGTGGCCCTGCTCCCGCTCGGCACCGGGAACGACCTGGCCCGCGGGGTCGGCGTGCCGCTCGACGTCCCGGCGGCGGCGCGCCTGGCGGTACGCGGGGCCGCCCGACCCATGGCCGTCCTCCTCGACGACGAGGAGCAGGTGGTCGTGAACGCCGCGCACGTCGGCGTCGGGGCCGCGGCCGCCCGGACGGCTGAGGAGGCGGCCTCGACCAAGTCGGTGCTCGGCGGGGCCGCCTACTCGGCGGCGGCGGTCGTCGCCGGGCTGCGGACGCGGGGCTGGCACCTGAGGGTCCGTGTGGACGGCCGCGAGGTGCATGACGGCGGGCAGCGGCTGCTCATGGTGGCGGTGGGGCTCGGCCGCACCATCGGTGGCGGCGCTCCGGTCGCACCGAACGCCGACCCGTTCTCGGGGCGGGCGCAGGTGACCGTCTCGCGCTCCACGGGGTGGGCCGCACGCCTCGCCTACGCCGCCGCGCTGCGGCACGGCCGGCACCACGTCCGCCAGGACGTCACCGGCGTCGAGGCGCACGACACCGTCGAGGTGTCCGCGGTCGGTGACGACGCCTTCTCCGTCGACGCCGACGGCGAGCTCTCGGACCCCGTGGCTCAGCGCACGTGGCGGGTCGTGCCGGAGGCGTGGTCAATCGTCGCTCCGTGACGATGCGACGAGGACGCCGCCCTCCGGAGAGGGCGGCGTCCTCGGGTGACGCGGTGGAGGTGGCGGGAATTGAACCCGCGTCCGACAGTGAACGACCAGGGCTTCTCCGGGTGCAGCTTGCTGCTGAGTTTCTCGGCCCCGACGATCACGCAAGCAAGTCGTCGACGGGCTCAGTCACCCAGGTGTCGGTCCGGCCCCGGTGACGGAGGACGGACCCAGTGGCTCCCTAGTCGACGCCGGTCACCGGGACGGGAGCACGCCCGGGCCGACGGACTTCAGAACTCGCTCAGGCGGCGAGCTGGAAGTCGCTGCGCTTGGAATCGGCAGCTATTGGTTTCGCAGGGACGTTAGCGAGATGACCTGCGCTTCTCGACCCGCTTCCCCTGGCTCGACGACTGCCGTCGAAACCTGTCACCCCCTGTGTAGTTGTCGCACCAGCATAGCGCCGGCGGTCAAGCCCGTATTCCGCCGTCCCCGTGGGACGCGGCTCGGGCCAGGGCCGCGCGACGGTCGCCCCGTCGACACGGACCCCGGACATGCAGGACAGGCCGCCCCCGGGTGGGGGCGGCCTGTCCTCAAAGGGTGTCCGGCGGTGTCCTAC
>NZ_JBBAYJ010000021.1 GCF_037153975.1 Aquipuribacter sp. SD81 | reverse complement strand
CGTGCCGCTCGCGCCGGCCCGGCCGCACGCGGCCGGGACCGACGGCGCCGCAGCCGCGCGCGCCGCGCGGCGAGGACCGTCAGCCAGCGCAGCCCTAGCAGCAGCGTGAGGGCCCCGCCGACCAGCAGCGGCCACGCACCGGGGTGGCGGGCGGGGCGGTCCCACTCCAGGCGCGCCCCCTGTCCCGCGACGACGACCACGTCGTCGGGACCGGGCTCCGGGACGACGAGCGCGGCGCCGGGACCGGTGGCCCGCTGCTGCCACACGCCGGCCCGCGCCGGGTCGGGCGCATCGGCGTCCCCGCCCTCGGTGCCCGCGGACAGGGTCTGCGCGTCGGCCACGCCGGTCACGACCGTCCGGGCGGTGCCCTGCAGCCAGGCGGCCACGTCCGCCGAGCGGCCCACGTAGACCCCGGGCGTCACGCCCGGGGCGGCGGCGCCGACGGCCTCGACACGGACCGGCTCCCCCGTGAGCGCGAGGACGCCGGGACCCGTCGTCACGTAGCCGCCGGCGGCCTCGCCGCCGACGACCTGCGGCGGTCGGGCGAGCGTGAGCATGACGAGACCGGCGACGAGGAGCGCGAGCCCGGTCGCCGCCACGAGCGTCGGGACGGCTCGGGGCACCACGTCGGCGACCCTAGGCGCGCACGCGCGCCGGACCGGGGAGGCACGCCCCGGGGCACCCGCGGACGTGCGGCAGGCGCCAGGGGACCAGGCGCCAGGGGAACCAGGAGGCAGGAGTTCAGGAGGCAGGGGTCCTAGAAGCGCGCGGGCTCGGTGTAGCCGCCCCACTCCTCGCGCAGCACGCCGCACACCTCGCCGAGCGTCGCCTCCGCGCGGCACGCGTCGAGCATCGGCGCGACCAGGTCGGAGCCGTCGCGGGCCGCCTGCACCATGGCGGCGAGCGCGGAGCGGACCGCGGCGTCGTCGCGGGCGGCGCGCCGCCGGGCGAGCGCGGCGACCTGCTCGGTCTCCACCTCGTGCCCGACGCGCAGGATCTCCAGCGGCGCGCTCACGGAGCCGGTGTGGCAGTTGACGCCGACGACCCGCTTGTCGCCCTTCTCCAGCGCCGTCTGGTAGGCGAAGGACGCGTCGGCGATCTCGGACAGGAACCAGCCGTCCTCGATGCCACGCAGCACGCCGGAGGTCATGGGCCCGACCTCGTGCGGCACACGGCCGTCGGCGTCCCGCTCGCGGCCGGCCTCGCCCATCTCCTCGATCCGGGCGAAGATGCGCTCGGCGTCGGCCTCGAGACGGTCCGTGAGCGCCTCGACGTACCAGCTGCCGCCGAGCGGGTCGGCGACGTTCGCCACCCCGGTCTCCTCGGCCAGCACCTGCTGCGTGCGCAGGGCGATCTCCGCCGCCTGCTCGCTCGGCAGGGCGAGGGTCTCGTCGAGGGCGTTGGTGTGGAGGCTGTTGGTGCCGCCGAGCACCGCTGCGAGCGCCTCCACGGCGGTGCGCACGACGTTGTTGTACGGCTGCTGCGCCGTCAGCGACACCCCGGCGGTCTGGGTGTGGAAGCGCAGCCACTGCGCCCGCTCGCTGGTCGCGCCGTAGCGGTCGCGCAGCCACCGCGCCCAGATCCGACGGGCCGCACGGAACTTCGCGACCTCCTCGAACAGGTCGATGTGGGCGTCGAAGAAGAACGACAGCCCGGGGGCGAACGCGTCGACGTCGAGGCCGCGCGACAGGCCGAGCTCCACGTACGCGAAGCCGTCGGCCAGGGTGAAGGCGAGCTCCTGCGCGGCCGTGGAGCCGGCCTCGCGGATGTGGTAGCCCGACACGCTGACGGGCTTGAAGCGGGGCACCTCGGTCGTGCAGTGCTGCAGCAGGTCGCCGATGAGGCGCAGGTGCGGCTCCGGGGCGAAGAGCCACTCCTTCTGCGCGATGTACTCCTTGAAGATGTCGGTCTGCAGCGTGCCGTCGAGCCGGCGCGTGTCGACGCCCTGCCGCTCGGCGGCGACGAGGTACATGCAGAACACCGGGACGGCGGGCCCGGAGATCGTCATCGACGTCGTCACCTCGTCGAGCGGGATGCCGTCGAAGAGGACCTCCATGTCGGCCGCGGAGTCGATCGCGACGCCGCAGTGCCCGACCTCGCCGACGCTGCGGGGGTCGTCGGAGTCCCGGCCCATGAGGGTCGGCATGTCGAAGGCGACCGAGAGCCCGCCGCCGCCCCGGGCGAGGATGAGCTTGTAGCGCTCGTTGGACTGCGCGGCGTTGCCGAAGCCCGCGAACTGCCGGATCGTCCACGCCCGCCCGCGGTAGCCGGTGCTGTGCAGGCCGCGGGTGAAGGGGTACTCCCCCGGCCAGCCGATCCGCGGGTCGACGTCGTCGCCCGGCGGGCCGTAGACCGGGTCGACCTCGTCGCCGGACAGCGTCGTGAAGTCGGCCTCGCGGACCCTGCCCGCGGCCGCCGCGGCGTCGAAGCGGGCCTGCCACCGTGCGCGCGCGTCCATCGCTGCCTCCTGCCGACGTCGGTGTCGTGCCCGCCAGCCTACGACCCGGACCGACCACGGACCGACCGCTCGTTCGGGTGAGGTCGGGGGCGCCCGCGGGCCGGTCGTGGAACCGGGCGCGCCCCCGGCGCGTCCCATCCGCGGAACCAGCACCCGGGCACGCCCCGGGGCACGCACCGGGAGGTCACCGTGGACGCACGCCGCAGGACCCGTACCCGCACCGCCGCCGTCGTGGCCGCCGGTGCCCTCGTCGTGACCGGCGGCGTCGTCGCCGCCGACCTCGCCGCCGCGCCCGGCGCGGCCGCCGCGACCCTCGAGCCCTTCGGCTCGTGCGAGGAACTCCTCGGCTGGTACCGGGACGCCGCCGCGGAGCAGGTGGGGCCCTACGGGCTCGGGGAGGGCGGCCCGGTCGCGGTGGCGGAGGCGGCGGAGACCATGGCGGGCGCGGACACGGCGGCGGACGCCGGCGCCGCCCGGACCGGGGAGGCGGTCGGCTCGTCCTCGACCGGCACGAACGTGCAGGAGGCCGGGGTCGACGAGCCCAGCCCGCTGAAGGTGACGGGCCCGGACGGCCGCTGGGCGGTGGCGCTCGCGGGTGAGGACCTGGTCGTGGTCGACACCGACCGCGGTGAGGTGGCCGGTCGGGTCCGGCTCGCACCGGACGACTCGGCCGGTGCGGGGCCGGCGGCCGCCGGGGCGGACGACCCGGCGGGGCTGTCGCTGCCCGCACCGGAGCCGACGGCGTGGTTCAGCGACCTGCTGCTCGTCGGCGACCGGGTCGTCGTGCTCGGCTCGGCGTCGCTGCCGGAGGAGGAGGACCAGGGCGACGCGGCGGACGGGCCGGGTGCGGCCGGGCCGGGCCGGGTGGCCGACGCCGTCTGGTGGCCGGCCTCCACCCCGACCACGACGGCGACCACGGTCGACGTGTCGGACCCGGCCGACCCCCGCGTCGTGGACGTCGTCGAGGTCGAGGGGTCCTACGTCGCCGCCCGGGCCTCCGAGGGCACGACCCGGCTCGTGACGACGACCGCCCCCGCGCTGCGGTTCACCGACCCGTGGCAGGTCATGCAGGAGCCCGGTGCGCCGGAGGACGTGCGCACCCCGCGCCGCGACGGCTCCCCGAGCGACGAGGCCCTCGCCGAGGCCGAGGCGCGCAACCGGGCCGTCGTCGAGGAGGCCGACCTCGCGGCGTGGCTGCCCGACCTCGTCGAGCGCGACGACGCGGGCGCGGTGACGGCGCGCCGACCCGTCGCGTGCGAGGACGTCGCCCACCCCGTCGACGGCCCCGCCGGCCTCGGGACGATCGGCGTCCTCACGCTCGACCCGGCCGCCGGGGCGGGCTCCGTGCTGCTCGACACCACCGCCGTGAGCGCCGACGGGTCCTACGTGCACGCGACCGCGGACCGGCTGTACGTCGCCACGACCCGCGGCGGATGGCTGTGGGGGTGGCCGTGGGCGGGCGGTCCGGGCCGCACCGAGCCCGTCCGCACCCAGCTGCACGGCTTCGACACGAGCGACCCCCGCGACACCGCCTACCTCGGCTCCGGGCAGGTCGAGGGGTGGCTGCTCGGGCAGTGGGCGATGGACGCCCACGACGGCACCCTGCGCGTGGGCACGACGCTGGAGGCGCCGGGCCCCGACGAGGCGCCGCCCGGGCCCTCGGGCGCGCCGGCGCCGCCGCGCACGACGTCGAGCGTGGTCGTGCTCACCGAGACCGGCGACGGCCTCGTCGAGACCGGTCGGGTCGACGGGCTCGGGCCCGGGGAGCAGATCCGGTCGCTGCGCTGGTTCGACGACCTCGCCGTCGTCGTCACCTTCGAGCAGACGGACCCGCTCTACACCGTCGACCTCGCAGACCCCGCGCGGCCGCGGGTGCTCGGCGAGCTGAAGGTGACCGGCTACTCCGGCTACCTGCACCCCGTCGGCGACGGCCTGCTCCTGGGGGTGGGACAGGAGGGCGACCAGGAGGGCGTCCTGTCCGGGGCGAAGGTCGAGACCTACGACCTGCGCGACCTCGCCGCCCCGACCGACGTCGACCGCCTCGTCTGGCCCGACAGCGCCAGCCCGGTCGAGCAGGACAGCCGCCGCTTCGCCTACCTGCCCGACCTGCGGACGGCGGTGGTCCCGCTCGACACCTGGGCCGGGGGCGACGGCTCCTCGGGCCTCGTGGCCGTCGCCGTGGACCCGGCCGGCGGGCTGACGGAGTCGGGCCGCTGGGACGGCGAGCGCGCGGGGTACCTCTCGGCGCTCGCCGCGGCCGGGGACCAGGTCCTCGTGACCGTCGAGCGCTGGGACGGCGACGGGGACGGCGGAGCCACCCGGGGCCTCACCGTCCTCGACGCCCGCACCCTCGAGCCCGTCACCGACGTCGACCTCGGCTGAGGCGCACGGGCGCGCCGGCCCCTCCGGTCGGTCGGGGTCAGGACAGCAGCACGCGACCGACGTCGCGCGTGCGGTACAGCTGCACCGGCACCGCGAGGAGCATGACCGCCAGCGCGACCCACGCCGCGACCGCCACCGCGAACGGCGGGTCCGCGAGCGTGACGCCGTAGGCGCCCCACGCGGCGGGCAGCACGAAGGCCGTCGTGCCGCCGCGCAGCCGCAGCCCGACGTCGAGCACCACGGCGGCCGCGGCGACGAGCGCGACGATCCCGGCGGCGCGCGCCAGGCCGCCGGAGTCCGGTGCCCCGAGCAGCACCCCGGACAGGGCGACGTTGGCGACCGTCGCGAACGTCACCCAGCCGAGCAGCAGCGGCGCCACGACACCGGGCAGCACGCGCGCCACGCCGTACGTGGGCGGGACCTGCAGCCGCGCGACGGCGACCCCCGCCGCCACGACCGACAGCACGACGAGGCCGTTGCCGACGAGCACGGCGGTGCCGTCCTGCGGGAACACGAGCTCGAAGGCGGTGTTGGCGGCGAAGGCGACCGCGAGCGGCCAGCCCGCCCGGCGGTGGACGTCGCGGGCGAGCTGGGCCGGCAGCGCCTGGTAGACGGCGTAGGCGAGGCAGCCGGCGAAGATCACCCCCCAGACGGCGAAGGTCGAGCCCGCGGGGGTGATGACCGTCTGCCAGCGGTCGGAGACCGCACCGACGTCGGAGGCGCCGGGCAGCGCCGCGCCGAGCGGGCTGCCGAGGACCTGCGCGAGCGCGGTGACGGCCACCGCGACCGCCCGCGCGACGTCCCACCGTCCGTACCGGGTGGCGGGACCACCCGTGGTCGGGTCCGTGCCCGTCCCGGGCTGCCCCGGCGGGCCGGACGGCGGCGCGACGTCGCGACTGGTCATGGCCGCCCATCCTGCCGTCCTGCGGGGACTGCCGCGATCCGCCGGTCATGCGCCATCATCCGCTGGGGGCGGTCGTCACCGGGGAGGTGACGGGCAAGGAGGGGCGCACGATGAGCGACTCCCGCACGACCGGGGGCGACGCGACGGAGCTGGTCAGGGCGTGGGACGACCTCGCGCTCGGGCTCGTCGTCATCGACCGCGACTGGCGGTACCGGTACGTCAACCCGGCCGCGGCCGGGCTGCTCGGCCGGAGCGCGGCCTCGCTCGTCGGGCGCGACTACCGGCGCGAGTTCCCCGACGACGCCGGCTCGGCCTTCGAGCTGGCCTACCGGCGGGTCCTCGCCACCGGTGTGCCCGAGACCGTCGACAACCTCTACGAGCCGTGGGACCGCTGGTTCCGCTCGCAGGTCCTGCCGTGCCGGGCGGGCATCACGGTGCTGTTCTCCGACGTCACCGCCGAGCGGCGCCACAGCCTCAGCGACATCGCCGACCTCGCCGTCCTCACCCAGCTCGTCAACCGCGCCCCGGTGGGTGTCACCGTCAAGGACGCCGACGGCCGCTTCCTGTACGTCAACGCCGCCGCCGCCCGGCAGGCCGCGAGCGACCCCGCCGAGATGGTCGGACGGGACGTCGGCGAGGTCTACGCACCCTCCGTCGCCACCGCCTCGCGCGAGACGACGGCCGAGGTCGCGCGCACCCGTCGCAGCCGGACCACCGAGGAGGTGGTCCCGGTCGACGGCCTCGAGCGGACGTACCTGTCGACGCGCTTCCCGGTCTACCAGGCGAGCGGGGACCTGCTCGGCGTCGCGGCCATCCACACCGACATCAGCGAGCAGAAGACGGCCGAGCGCGAGCTCGCCGCGAGCCGGGCGCTCTACCGCGACATCTTCGCCGGGACCACGCTCGGCCAGTGCGTCGCCTCCGGCACCACCCACCGCGTCCTGGAGTGCAACGACGCCTTCGCCGCGCTCCTCGGCGGCAGCGTCGAGCAGGTGCTCGCCAGCGACACGGGCGACCTCGTCGTCGACCCCGAGGGCTGGGCCGCGGGGCTCGGGGCGGCGGTCGAGGCGGGTCGTCGCTCGATCGAGGTCGACGGCGAGCTCCGTCGGTTCGACGGCCGCGCGGTGCCCGTCCTCGCGAGCGCCACGGTGCTCAACGACGGCTCGACCGTCTCCTTCATCGTCCGCGACCTGTCCCCGGTGCGGGAGCTGCAGGCGCGGCTGGTGGAGTCCGAGCGGCTCGAGGCGGTGGGGGCCGTGGCCGGAGGCATCGCGCACGACGTCAACAACGTGCTGGCCGCGGTGGGCGGGTACGCCGACCTCCTCGAGCCGCACGTGCCGGCGACGGGCTCGCCGGCCCGTCACCTCGCCGGCATCCACCGGGCGGTCGCCCGGGCCCGCGACCTCGTCGACCGGCTGCTCGCCTTCTCCCGGCAGCAGGAGCTCGAGCCGACGACGTTCGACCTCGGTGCGGCCGTGCACGACCTCGCCGACATGTGCCGTCGGCTGCTGCCGGGCACGGTGCGGCTGGAGCTGGGGGTCCTGCCGGTGCTGCCGGTGCGGGCCGACCACGCCCAGGTGCAGCAGGTGGTCCTCAACCTCGTGCTCAACGCCCGCGACGCGCTCCCCGACGGCGGCACGGTGGTCGTCACCGGGCACGAGGCCCCCGGCGGGGACGCCGACGCCGCGTCCCTCGCGCTCGCCCGCGGCCACGAGCTGCGGGCGACGCGCTACGCGGCGGTGTCGGTGTCCGACGACGGCGTCGGCATGAGCGAGCCGGTGCTGCGCCGCTGCTTCGAGCCGTTCTTCACGACCCGGCACGGCCGGGGCGGGCACGGCCTCGGCCTGTCGACCGCCTTCGGCATCGCGCGGCAGAGCGGCGGCGACCTCCGGGTCAGCAGCCGCGAGGGCGTCGGGACGACGTTCACGCTGCTGCTGCCGCTGGCGCCCGACGGCGGCGCCGACCCGGGGGGGACGCGCGGCAGCAGCCCCGACGCCGGTCCGGACCAGGACGCGCCCCCGGCACCGGCGGGCCCGGGCCCGACCACACTCGTCGTGGACGACGACCCCGACGTGCTCGACGTGGTCGCCGCGACCCTGCGGGCGGCCGGGCACACGGTGCTCGAGGCGGCCGACGGCGACAAGGCGCTGCTGCTCGCCCGGGCGATGGGCCCCTCCCTGGACCTCGTCGTCAGCGACGTCCACATGCCCGGGACGGACGGCCGGACGCTGCGTGCGCGGCTGGCGCGGGAGCGACCGGACCTGCCCGTGCTGCTCGTGTCCGGTCGTGGCGAGGAGGTCGACGGGCCGTTCCTCGCCAAGCCGTTCCGCCCGCGCGCCCTGCTCGCGGCCGTCCGGGAGCTGCTCGCGCCATGAGGCTGCTGCTGGTCGAGGACGACCCGGACCTGGGCCCGCTGCTGCTGGAGCAGCTGCAGGGCGAGGGGCACGTCGTCGACCTGCTGCAGGACGGCGAGGACGCGCTGTGGCTGGCGACGGAGCAGACGTACGACGCGGTCGTCCTCGACGTCGACCTGCCGGGCGTGGACGGCTTCACCGTGTGCGCCCGGCTGCGCGAGGCCGGCGACGCCACCCCCGTCGTCATGCTGACGGGGCGCTCGGACGTCGCCGACCGCGTCCGCGGCCTCGACAGCGGCGCGGACGACTACCTCGCGAAGCCCTTCCACCTCGCCGAGCTCGGCGCCCGGCTGCGGGCGGTGGCCCGTCGCGGCGAGCGCGAGGTCCTGCTGCGGCTGGAGGTGGGTGAGGTCGTCGTCGACCCGGCCACGCGCGCGGTGTCCCGAGCGGGGGTGCCGGTGCCGCTGGTGGGCCGCGAGTACGCGCTGGTGGAGCTGCTCGCCCGCCACGGGGGGCGCATCGTGCACCGCGACACGATCGCCGCCCACCTCTGGGACTTCGCCGCCGACGTGACGCCCAACGCGCTGGACGTCCTCGTGTCCGCCGTCCGCGCGAAGCTCGACCGGCCCTTCCCGGAGCCCGTCCTGCGGACGGTCCGCGGGGTCGGCTACCGGCTCGGCTGACGGGCCGTCCGACCTGGCGCGGACCGCGGCCGCCCGCCTCAGGTTCGCCACAGGTGGCCGCGGGACCCTCCTGGCGTGGACAGCGCCCCCCGAGTGCTCGAGCTCGAGCCGACCCCGGAGCCACCGGGCGGGCCCGTCCTCGTCGTGGTCCACCCCGACGAGAACGTACGCCACCACGTGCTCGCCGCCGCGCCGGCCGAGCTCCTGCCCCTGGCGGTCCCCCGTCCCGAGCAGGTGCGGCTGTGGCTGCGCGAGGCCCCCGGCGTGCTCGTCGTCGCCTTCGACCCCGCGCGCACCCCGGCCCACGACGTGCGGGCCGGGCTCCCCGACGGCGCCCGCGTACACCTGCTGAGCGTGAGCGACCTCCAGCTCGACGCACCCGACCCCGCGGTCGACTCGGCCCTGCCCCGGCGACGCCTCACCCGCGCGAGCCTGCTGCGTCACCTGCGAACCGTCGGGCTCACCCCGTCCCCCGGCACCCCCCGACCGGGCGCCGACCGTCCCGCCCTCGCGCAGGTGACGTCGTGAGTCGCGTCCCGGTGCACCCCGAGGAGGCGCGGCGGCTGCTGGCGGTGCAGGCGCAGCGCGCCGTCGCCGAGCGCTGCGGGGACGACCCGGTCCTGCGGACGCTCACGACGATGGGGGCGCGGCTGCTCGGCGTCCCCGTCGCGACCGTCACGCTCGTCGACGAGACGGAGACGCACGTCGTCGCGGCCCGCGGCGAGCGCCGCGGCGCCACGCGGCCACGGGTGCAGACGATGTGCGCCTGGGCCGTCGCGGCGGACGCGGCGCTGTCGGTCCCGGACCTCGCGGGCGACTCGCGCTTCCGCGACGGCGACCTCGTCGCGGAGGGGCTGCGTTCGTACCACGGCGTCCCGCTGCACGCCGCCGACGGCCTCCCGCTCGGTGCCTTCTGCGTCTTCGACACCTCGCCCCGCCACCTGGACGCGAGCCAGCGCGAGCTGCTGCGGGAGCTCGCGCTGCTCGCGGAGTCGCACCTCGCCCTCACCCTCGCCGAGGACCTCGGGGGCGCCCGCGCCCTCCTCGCCGCGACGTCGCCGGCCGTGGCGACGGACGTGCCCACCCAGCGCGCACCCCACGGTCCCGGCTCCGCCGCCGGGTCGGGGCCCCGGGCCGCGACCGAACCGCTCGACGTCGCGGGCGGTCTCGCGGCCGGCGAGATCGTGCCGTTCTACCAGCCGATCGTGACGCTGGCCGACGGGCGCACGACGGGTGTGGAGGCCCTCGTGCGCTGGGAGCACCCGACCCTCGGGCTGCTGCAGCCCGGGGAGTTCCTGCCCGAGGCCGAGCAGGAGCACCTCGTCCTCGCCGTCGACGCCCTCGTGCTGGAGGAGGCCTGCCACCAGGTGCAGCACTGGCGCCGCACCCGACCGGACACCGCCGACCTCGAGCTGTCGGTCAACGTGTCCGGCCGCCACCTGGAGACCGGCTCGCTCGTGGAGCTCGTCGAGACGGCCCTGGAGAGCAGCGGGCTGCCGGCGCACGCCCTCACCCTCGAGCTCACCGAGACCGTCCTCGTCGCCTCCGGGGACGCGGGCACGGTCGCCCAGCTGCAGGCCGTCCGCGACCTGGGGGTCGGCCTCGCCCTCGACGACTTCGGCACGGCCTACTCCACGCTCACCTACCTGCGGCGCTTCCCCGTCACGCGGCTCAAGGTGGACCAGAGCTTCGTCCGCGGCCTCGGCGTCGACCGGCGGGACGGCCTGCTCGTGGAGTCCGTGGTGCGGCTCGCGCGCGGCCTCGGCCTCGACGTGGTGGGCGAGGGCGTGGAGACGGCCCGGCAGGCCTCGGTCCTGCGGGGCCTCGGCTGCCACCGGGGGCAGGGCTTCCACTTCCAGCGACCGGCGAGCGCCGAGCACCTCGAGGTCTCCGGCCGGCTCGGTCCGCTCGCGCCCGTCCCGGCCGCCGTCACCGGCCCGCTCTCGCCGCTGGCGTTCGGCGAGGACCTGGTGGCCCACGACCCAGAGCCCGACGAGGTGCGCGCCGCCTCCTAGACCTCCCCGTGCGGGCCCGGCCGGTCCCCCTTCCCGGCCGGGCCCCCTCCGGGCGCACGGCGACGACCCCCTGCCCGTCGCCGTGCGCCCCCCTGCCCGCCGGCCCGTGGCCTACGCCGGGCCGGGCTCGCCGCCGCGCCGCTCCAGCGCCGCCTCGAGCCGCTCGAGCTTGCCGTCGAGCTCGCCGGTGCGCCCGGGCCGCACGTCGGCCTTGAGCACGAGCGACACGCGTGGCGCCGTGGCGGCGAGGACCTCGACGCAGCGCCGCACGAGGTCCATGCACTCCTCCCACGAGCCCTCGACCGTCGTGAACATGGCGTCGGTGCGGTGGGGCAGGCCCGAGTCCCGCACGAGGCGGACGACGTCGGCGACGGACTCGGAGACCGAGCCGTCGGGGCCGGCGGTGGACGGGGCGACGGAGAAGGCGACGAGCACCGTCGCAGGCTACGGCCGGTCGTGCCCGGGGGCCGCGCTCAGCCCTCGACCGCCGCGACGAGCCGGTCGGCGGCGGCGAAGGGGTCGAGCGTCCGGGCGGCGACCCGCCCGGCGACGTCGTCGAGGAGGCCGCCCTCCCCTGCCCGCCCGAAGGTCTGCCGGAGCCGGCCGAGCGCGATCGCGCTCACCTCGGCCGCCGCCCGGCGCAGGCGCCGCGGCGCGACCGCGTCGTGGTCGCGGGCCCACGCCCGGTGCGCGTGCAGCGCCTGCACCAGCTCCTCGACGTCGCCGCCCGCGGCCACGGTCCGCACGACGGTGGGCCGCCACTCGCCGGGGGCGCGGGCGTCCCCGCCGAGCGCGACGGACTGCCGCAGCTCCCGCACGGTCGCGTCGGCCCCGTCGCGGTCGGCCTTGTTGACGACGAGCACGTCGGCGACCTCGAGGATGCCCGCCTTCGCCGCCTGCACGCCGTCGCCCATGCCGGGGGCGAGCAGGACGACTGTCGTGTCGGCGAGCGCGGCCACCTCGACCTCGCTCTGCCCGACCCCCACGGTCTCCACGACGACGACGTCGACGCCCGCCGCCTCGAGCACGCGCACCGCCTGCGGGGTCGCGGCGGCGAGGCCGCCGAGGTGCCCGCGGGAGGCCATCGAGCGCACGTAGACGCCGTCGTCGAGCGCGTGGTCGCCCATCCGCACCCGGTCCCCGAGCAGGGCGCCGCCGGAGAACGGCGACGACGGGTCGACCGCGAGCACGCCGACCCGCAGCCCGTCGGCTCGCAGGGCGGTGACGAGCGCCGAGACCGTCGTCGACTTCCCGACCCCCGGGGAGCCGGTGACGCCGAGCACCCACGCCGCCTCGCCCGAGCCGTCGGCGAGCGCCGCGGCGACCTCCCGCAGCTGCGGGCCGCCGTCGGACACGACCGAGACCAGGCGGGCCACGGCACGGTGGGAGCCGCTGCGGGCCGCGGCCAGCTCGGCGGGCACGTCGAGGTGACGGGCCCGCCGGGCGCGGCCGCCCATCAGGTGCGCGGGACGTGCAGCAGCAGGGCGTCGCCCTGGCCGCCGCCACCGCACAGCGCGGCGGCGCCGGTACCGCCGCCGGTGCGGCGCAGCTCGAGGGCGAGGGTGAGCAGCAGCCGCGCCCCCGACATCCCGATGGGGTGCCCGAGCGCGATGGCGCCGCCGTTGACGTTGACCCGGGCGTCGGCCACCTCCTCGGGCAGCCCCAGGTCCTGCACCGAGGCGAGACCGACGACGGCGAAGGCCTCGTTGATCTCGTAGCGGTCCAGGCGCGCCGGGTCGACACCCGCGCGGGCGCACGCCGCCCGGATGGCCGCCGACGGCTGGGTCTGCAGCGTGGAGTCCGGGCCGGCCACGCTCCCGGACTCCCCGACCTCCGCCAGCCACGGCAGGCCGCGGGACTCCACGAGCTCCTTGCGCGCCACGACGAGCGCGGCCGCGCCGTCGGAGATCTGCGAGGCCGAGCCGGCCGTCACCGTGCCGTCGGCCCGGAAGGCCGGGCGCAGCCGGGCGAGGGACTCCACCGTCGTGTCCGGGCGCACGCCCTCGTCCTCGGTGACGACGACCGGGTCGCCACGGCGCTGCGGCACCTCGACCGGCACGACCTCCTCGGCGAAGCGGCCGTCCTTCCACGCCGCCGCGGCGCGCTGGTGCGAGCGCGCGGCGAAGGCGTCCTGCTGCTCGCGGGTGAAGACGGGCCGCTCGGCGTTCTCGGGGGTCCCGGGGGTGTTGGCGGCGTCGGTGAGCCCGCCCATCGCCTGCGCGGTGAAGGTGTCGCGCAGGCCGTCGTGGGCCATGTGGTCGAGCAGCGCGACGTCGCCGAAGGTGTGGCCCGAGCGGCTGCCGGGCAGCAGGTGCGGCGCCTGGGACATCGACTCGGTGCCACCCGCGACGACGACGTCGGCGAGCCCGGCGCGGATCATGAGGTCGGCGACCACGACCGCGTGCAGGCCCGACAGGCACACCTTGTTGACCGCCGTCGCGGGGACCGACATCGGCAGCCCGCCCGCGACGGCCGCCTGGCGCGCGGGCGACTGCCCGACGCCCGCCTGCAGGACCTGGCCCATGACGACGTGGTCGACGTCCTCGGGGGCCAGGCCGGAGCGCTCGAGCGCGGCACGGACGGCGGCACCGCCGAGGACCGGTGCGGTGAGGGTGGACAGCGACCCCTGCAGGCGGCCCATCGGGGTGCGGGCGCCGGCGACGATGACGGAGACCATGGCGCCACGCTAGTCCTCCGCGCGGTCACCGACCGCTGTTGGGCGGCGCGCCCGCCGGGCCGCCCGCGCGTACCGTGGGCGCCGTGACGGCCACCGTGTGGGAGGGCATGCCGGGCGTGCTGGGAGTCGACCACGTCGGCGTGGCCGTGGCCGACCTCGACGAGGCGCTGCGGTGGTACGCCGACGTGCTCGGCCTGGTGTGCACGCACCGCGAGCGCAACGACGAGCAGCAGGTCGAGGAGGCGATGGTGGCCGCCCCCGGCGCCGGCGGGGGCGCGCAGGTGCAGCTGCTGGCCCCCACGTCCGCGACGTCCCCCGTCGCGCGCTTCCTCGACCGCAGCGGGCCCGGCCTGCAGCAGCTGGCGCTGCGGGTGGTCGACGTCGTCGCGGCGGCCGAGCACCTCCGCTCGCGCGGCGTGCGGGTGCTCGACCCGCAGCCGAGGCGCGGCACGGCCGGCAGCCTCGTCGCCTTCGCCCACCCCAAGGACTGCGGGGGCGTGCTCGTCGAGCTCGTGCAGCCCGCGGGCGACCGGGCCCCCGCGGTCGTCGAGCACCCGCAGTAGCCTCCCGACCACATCCCCGACAGGCGCCAGGAGAACCCGCGTGAGCGACATCAGCCCCCACCAGTTCGCCGTGGTCATGCGCGGCTACGACCGCGCCCAGGTCGAGGCCCGCATCGCCCAGCTCGAGCGGTCCCTGCGCGAGGCGCGCGGCCGCGTCGAGGACCTCGACGGGCGCTCGATGCGGCTGTCGGGGGAGCTCTCGGAGGCGAACCGGCAGCTCCGCGAGGCCGAGCGGCCGTCGTACTCCGGGCTCGGCGCCAAGATCGAGCAGCTGCTGCGCCTCGCGGAGGAGCAGTCCTCCGACATGGTGCAGCAGGCCCGCAGCGACGCCGAGGAGATGCGCGCGCAGGCGCGTCTGGAGGTGACCGACCTGCGGGCCGGGGCCGAGAACGCCGTCGCCGAGACCCGCGCCACCGCCTCCAGGGAGGCGCAGGAGAGCGTCGAGCAGGCCCGTGCGGAGGCCGAGGAGCTCCTCGCCGACGCCCAGCGGCGTGCCGACGACCTCGTCCAGGCGGCCGAGCGGCAGGCCGCCAGGCTCGTGTCGACCGCCGAGCAGGAGGCCTCGGAGAAGCGCTCGAGCGGCGAGCGCGACGCCGCCCGCCTCCGCGCGACGGTCGAGCGGGAGGTCACCGAGGTGCGCCTGACGGCCCGCCGCGAGGCGGAGGACGCGCGGTCGCAGGCCAAGCAGGAGGCCGACGCGATGCGCGCGGAGGCGCAGCGCCTGCTCGAGCAGGCCCGCGAGGAGGCCGAGCAGCAGCGCGCCGACCTCGAGATGGAGCTCGTGTCGAAGCGCGAGGAGGCCGAGCGCGACATCGCGGCCCGCCACGACGCCGCCGTCCAGCAGGCGCAGGCCGTCGTGGGCGAGGCCGAGGGACGCGCGAGCGCCGCCGAGGCACGGGCGGCCAAGGCGCTGCAGACCGCCGACGCCACCCGCCGCAACGCCGACGAGCAGGCGAAGCAGCTCGTCGGCAACGCCCGCCGGAACGCCGACGAGGCGCTGGCGGCGGCCCGCCTGCACGCCGAGCGCGTGCTCGCCGAGGCGCGGGCCGAGGCGGAGCGCTCCCGCGGCACCGCGCAGCGCGAGGTCGACGACCTCACGCGGCAGCGGGAGTCCATCACGTCGCACCTCAACCAGCTGCGGAGCCTGCTCGGCGGCGCCGCCGTGCCCCAGCTCGACACGTCCGGCTCCCCCGCCGCCATCGGCGACCGCTCCGCGGAGCCGGCGGAGGAGGAGGACGTCGTCGACGCCGAGGAGGTGCACGACGACGAGAGCGAGCCCGGCGACGACCCCGCCGACACGGCAGACGCCCCGGGCGGGGACCCGGACAGCTGGGACGGCGCGGACGGCGGGAGCGACGACTCCACCGTCGAGGGTCGTGACGAGGGTCCTGACGGGGGTCCCGACGAGGCGACCGACGGGCACCCCCACGAGGGCGACGTGACCGGCGAGGACGAGGTCGGCGTCGGTCCGGCCGGCGGCCGGCCGGACGGCGGCTGAGCCCCGGAGCCGACGCGACCGGGTGTTCGCCCGCGGCCACCCGCCGGAGCGGTCCCCGTCCGCCTACGGTGGGCGCGTGAGCAGGACAGGGACCCCGACGGGTGGCGCCTCGGCCCGCCCCGGGACGGGGTCCCCGGGGTCCGCCCACGCGCAGCCGTCCGCCGAGCCGTCCGAGCGGCCGTCCGCCGACGCGCCCCCGGACCAGCCGACCCGGCGCGACGACCACGACGACCGCGACGACCACGACGACCACGACGACCACGACGACCACGACGACCACGACGACCACGACGACCGGGCCGACCGGGCCGCACCGCCTGCCGCCGCGGGGTCGACGGGCGGGGGCCTGCCCGCGGCGGCGGCGCGCGCGACCGGCAGCGCCCCCGTGCCCCCGCGGCCGACCGGTACGGCGCCCGCCGCGGACCCCGTCGCCGCGCTGGGCGCGGACGGTCCGGAGGCGCCGGAGGTGTTCCCCGACCCCGGCGCCCCGCCCGGGCGACGGGCCGTCGGCGCGTTCACGCTCGGCTTCACCGGGGCGCTGGGGGTCCTGCTCGCCGTCGGCATCGTCCAGGCGGTCGTGCAGGCCGGCCAGATCGTCACCCTCGTGTTCGCCGCGCTGTTCCTCGCGCTCAGCCTCGACCCCTTCGTCAGCTGGCTCGAGCGGCGCCGGCTGCCGCGCCCGGCGGCGGTCGCCGTCACCTTCGCCCTGCTGCTCGCCGGGGTCGGCGGCTTCGTCGCCGCCGTCGCGCCGCTCGTGGTGGAGGAGGGCAGCCAGCTCATCCGGGTGTCGCCGTTCTACGTGCGTCGCATCGAGCAGAGCGGGCTCGCGCAGTCCCTCGACGCCCAGTTCAACATCTTCGAGCGCATCAACACCGAGCTGGAGAACCGGCTGCGCAGCAGCACCACCATCGACGCGCTCTTCGGGGGCATCCTCGGCGCGGGCCGGGCGGTGGTCACCGGCGTCTTCAGCCTGCTCCTCGTCCTCGTCCTCACGCTGTACTTCCTCGCCTCGCTGCGCAGCATCACCGCCGGGGCGTACCGGTTGGTGCCGCGCACCCGCCGGGCCCGCTGGCAGGCCATCGGCGAGGAGGCGCAGCGGCGCGTCGGCGGCTACGTGCTCGGCCAGCTCGGCGTCGCCAGCCTCAACGGCCTGCTCTCCTTCGTCGTCATGACGGTGCTCGACGTGCGCTACTCCGTCGCGCTCGCCTTCGCGGTAGGGGTGTTCGGCCTCATCCCGCTCGTCGGGGCGACGCTCGGGGCGATCCTCGCGTGCACGGTCGCGGCGCTCGGCGACCTGAGCGACGGCATCGTGCTGGCCGTGTGGTTCCTCGTCTACCAGCAGGTGGAGAACTACCTCATCCTGCCGCGGATCATGTCGCGCACCGTCGCGGTGCCGAGCACGCTCGCGGTCGTGGCGGCGCTCGTCGGCGGGTCGCTGCTCGGGCTCATCGGCGCCCTCGTCGCCATCCCGCTCGCCGCGACCGTCCTCCTCGTGGTCAAGCAGGTCGTGTACCCGCGCCAGGAGGCCCGCTAGGGCCTGCCCGGCCGCGTCGTCACCAGCGGACGAGGTCGAGCTCCTGGAAGGCGGCCACCTCGGGCAGCCACCGGTCCTCGACGAACGCGCGGTGGTCGGGGTGCTCGTCGTAGGCGCGGTAGGCCTGCTCGTCCGCGAACCGCATCGCGAGCTGGAACCGGTGGTCGCTCTTCGGGCTGACCTGGCGGTTCACCACGAGGTCGGTGACCCCGGGGATGCGCGACAGCGTCTCGCGGGCGTCGGTGAGGAACCGAACCTCGGCCTCGGAGCCCTCCGGGTGGACGAGGCGGAAGCTGACGGTGTGCTCGATCACGGGGACTCCTCGGTGGCGGACGGGGTCCCCGCGGTCCGGGGCCCTACGACGCGGGTGGTCATCCTGTCGTAGGGCCCCTCCCACGACGTCGGCAGCGGGCCCGCCCCGGGTCGCACCGCCTCGACGACGTGGTCGAGCACCGTGCGGACGTGCTGCTCCCCCACCCACAGGTGCTTGGCGCCGTCGACACCGACGACGCGCGCCTGCGGCACCGCCGCGAAGCGCTCCCGCGCCTGGTCCGGACGCAGGTAGTCGTCGTGCTCGGGCACGAGCGCGAGGACGTCGCGCCCGTCCTCGGCCCAGAACGCGAGGTCCGCGTCCGTGGTGAAGCGCAGCGGAGGGGACAGCAGCACGAGGCGCTCCACCAGCGGGGCGCGCGCGTGCAGGAGCGCGAGGTCCGTGCCGAACGACCAGCCGAGCACGTTCACGTGCGGCAGCCCGTGGTCCTCGGCGAAGGCGAGCGCGGCGGCGACGTCGTTCGCCTCCCCCCGGGCGGCGTCGAAGGCGCCCTCGCTCGTGCCGCGCCGGCTCGTGACGCCGCGCAGGTTGAAGCGCAGCACGGCGAGGTCCGCGAGCGCCGGCAGCCGCCACGACGCCTTGAGCAGGACGTGGCTGTCCATGTAGCCGCCGTGCGTGGGCAGCGGGTGCAGCGTGACGAGCGTCGCGCGCGGCTCGCGCTCCTCGGGCAGCGCGAGCTCGCCCACGAGGCGGAGCCCGTCGGGCGTGTGCAGCTCGACGTCCTCCCGCCGGGCGGGCAGCCGGGTGGTCGGGCCGATCTCGACCGGACCGTGCGCCGGGGCGACGACGACGTCGAGCTCGGGTGGCTGGCTCACCGGCGGCACGCTACCGGGCCACCGGCTGCCGGTCGGTGCTCAGCGACCGGCGCGGGACCGCTGCCCCCAGCAGGGGCTGTGCCAGTGCCGGCGTGCGGCCGCGGCCTCGCGCTCGAGCAGCGGACGCTCCTGCGGCCACGCGACGACGTGCGGCGTGCCGGGCGGGACCGGCTGGCCGCACCCCGGGCAGGTGTACGGCTTCGTGCTCGTCGAGCCGCTGATCCGCCGCACCACCCACGGCCCGTCGCGGTGGTGCTCGACGGCGTCGACGGCCGGCAACGACCGGCTGCGCTCGTCCTCGTCCGCGGCGAGCGCCGCGCGCTGCCACTTCGACAGGCGTCCGGGGCGGCGCGAGCGCGAGGCCATGCCACCAGTGTCGGCCATGCGGCCGCGCAGCAGCGGCCCCGGGCCGTAGCGGGCGCACCACAGCACGTGCGAGGCGTGCGCGCCGAGGCGCGCGCCCGGGCCGGGCTCGGGGACGCCCGGCAGCGCGCCGGGCGGCAGGAGGCCGCGCGCCTGCAGCACACCCGCGACGGCGCGCGCGAGGTGCACGTGGCCCGCCCTGCCGGGGTGCAGGCGGTCGAGGCTCAGCACGCCGTCGCGCACGGGGCGGCCCGAGCGCAGGTCCAGGCCGAGCCGGTCCGGGTCCAGCCGGTGGGCTCCGGCCCCGTCCGACACCCGGCGCACGACCTCGTCGGCGACCGCCGTCGCCGAGCGGACCCGCCGGCTCACCGAGGGGCGCAGCGGCGGACCGGCGGCCACGTCGTGCAGGCCGAGGGCCAGCACCGCCGACCGGGTGCCCGCGACGAGCGCCTCGACCCCGGCGCGGTAGTCGGCCTCGAAGGCGTCGGCGTCGAAGGACGGCGAGAAGACGTCGTTGACGCCGGTGAACCAGGTCGCGACGTCCGGCCGGAGGGCGAGGGCCGCGCCGAGCTGCTCGTGCCGGACCCGGGCGGTGCGCGAGCCGGTCCGGGCCAGCACGTGCAGCTCCACCGGAGCCCCCAGGCCGTCGGCGAGGCCAGCGAGGTGGTGCGGCCAGCCGTGCAGGCGCCCCAGCACCCCGGCGAGCAGCGGCAGCGCCGGGTCCGGGTCCCCCACGCCCACGGACAGGCTGTCGCCGAGCACGACGACCCGCAGCGGCCCGCTGCTCACGAGCCACCGACCCGGCGCCCGCCCGGGACACCCACCCCGGGGTGCAGGGGCGAGGCACTAGCCTCGCCGCCGTGCGCCTCGTGATCGCCAGCTGCTCGGTGGACTACGTCGGGCGGCTCACCGCGCACCTGCCGCTCGCGACCAGGCTGCTCGTGCTCAAGGCGGACGGCTCGGTGCTCGTGCACTCCGACGGCGGCTCGTACAAGCCGCTCAACTGGATGTCGCCGCCGTGCCGCACGAGCGTCGAGGCCCCGGCACCCACCGACCCCGAGGGCGCGACCGAGGTGTGGCGCGTCCGCGCCGCGAAGTCCGACGACGAGCTGCGCGTCGTCGTCCACGAGGTCCTCCACGACCACAGCGCCGACCTCGGCGTGGACCCGGGTCTGGTCAAGGACGGCGTGGAGGCGCACCTGCAGCGCCTGCTCGCCGAGCACGTCGACACCTTCGGCCGGGGCTACCGCCTCGTCCGGCGCGAGCACATGACGCCCATCGGGCCCGTCGACCTGCTGCTGCGGGACGCCGCGGGCGGCCACGTCGCGGTCGAGGTCAAGCGCCGCGGCGAGATCGACGGCGTCGAGCAGCTCACCCGCTACCTCGACCTCATGAACCGCGACCCGCTGCTCGCGCCGGTCCGCGGGGTGTTCGCCGCGCAGGAGATCAAGCCGCAGGCGCGCGTGCTCGCCACCGACCGAGGCATCGACTGCCTCGTCGTGGACTACGTCGAGCTGTCCGGGCGCGACGACCCCACCGCCCGCCTGTTCTGACCCCCGGCCGGCGTCCCGCTCAGCCGCCGGAGCCCGCCACGCGCAGCACCTCGCGGGCGAGGTGCTCGTCCCTCGGCCACACCATGACGCGCGGGCCCGCGGTGGTCGGCGCGAGCGTCGCGCGGATGTCGTGGGCGAGCAGGCGCTGCCGGAGCAGCTCGGCCTCGACGAATGTCGACGGTCGGGCCACCGGCACGAGCAGGCCGTAGTCCTCCTCGCCGCCGGGCACGGACCGGCGCTCGACGAGCGACTTGCCCCGGGTGAACGTCCACCGCAGCAGCAGCACGAGGACGGCCACGGCCGCGAGCCCGACGAGCGGGCCGAAGGCGTAGCTGTAGCTCCCCCAGTCGGGCACCGCACCAGTGTGCGCCCCGCCGCCCGCGGCGTCGCGCCGGGCGGCCGGGGCCGGGGGGTCCCGTTAGCGTGAGGCCGTGGTCATCCTCTCGCGCATCTACACGAAGACCGGCGACGCCGGCACGACGGCCCTCGGCGACATGTCCCGCACGTCGAAGACCGACCCGCGGCTCGTCGCCTACGCCGACACCGACGAGGCGAACTGCGCGATAGGCGAGGTGGTGGCCGGGGCCCGCTCGCCCGAGGGCCGCGAGGGGCTCGACGACGACGTGCTCGCCCTGCTGACGCGCATCCAGAACGACCTGTTCGACGTGGGCGCCGACCTGTGCGCGCCGCTGCGGCCGGCGTACGAGTACCCGCCGCTGCGCGTGCAGGAGCAGTACGTCGCCGACCTCGAGGCCGCGATCGACGTGTACAACGCCGACCTGCCGGCGCTGCGGTCGTTCGTGCTGCCCGGCGGCACGCTCGCGGCGGCCCGGCTGCACACCGCCCGGACCGTCGTGCGCCGGGCCGAGCGCTCGACGTGGGAGGCGCTCGAGCGCTACGGCACCGAGCCGGTCCCGGTCGACGACGGCCCCGGCGGGGTGAGCGTGCTCGCGGCGCAGTACCTCAACCGGCTCTCCGACCTGCTCTTCGTGCTGTCGCGGCACGCGAACCGCGAGGTCGGCGACGTCACGTGGGCGCCGGGCGGCGGGCGCCAGGAGGCACCGGGGCGCAGCGACGGCTGAGCCGCGCCGGGGCGGTGCTCAGGCGACGTTGACGCCGCGCCCCGGCGGCCCGGACTCCACCCACAGCGTGAGCGCGGCCGCGGACGACGCGGGCACCGCGAGCTCGACGCTGCGCGCGCCGATGCTGCCGTGCAGCACGGTGAGGCCCCCCGGCACCGGGTCGTCGTCGCCGGCGGTCCAGCGCCCGTACAGCTCCAGCGAGGCCCGCTCCATGAGCAGGCCCCGGGAGGCGAACGGCGTCCACGACGGGAACCACCGCAGGCAGTGCGTGTCGAAGCGCGCGGCCCCCCGCCGCCACCGGGCGAAGGGACCGCGGGAGCCGGGCAGGCGCACATAGCAGCGGAACGCCCCGAGGCCCCGGGATACGTGGAACCAGCGCAGCGTCAGCAGCAGACCGAGGCCGAGGAGCACCCCGACGCCGACGAGGACGAGCGCCTCCACGGGCGGCGACGAGCGCCAGACCGTGGCCACGTAGGGCCCGAGGAAGGCGTCCGTCGTCGTCCCCTGCCGGCCGTCAGTCCCCGGACCGGCCCTCGGACACGTCGACGTGCTGTGCGACGACGGTCACGAGGTCGTGGTCGACCGAGAGGAAGCCGTTGGACACCTCGGCCACGAGCCGCGACCCGTCCACCGGCTCGACGGACACGGGTCCGTCGGCCAGCAGCGACAGGAAGGGCTCGTGACCGGGCAGCACGCCGAGCGAGCCGTCGGGGGTGCGGGCCGAGACCAGGTTGGCCTCGCCCGACCACACCTGCCGGTCGGCGGCGACGAGCTCGACGCGCAGGGCCATCAGGACCCGGTCTCCTTCTGGATCCGGTCCCACTGCTTCATGACGTCGTCGAGGCCGCCGACGTTGTAGAACGCCTGCTCGGCGACGTGGTCGAGCTCGCCGTCGGCGATCTTCGAGAAGCCCTCGATGGTGTCCGCGAGCGGCAGGGTCGAGCCCTCGACGCCCGTGAACTTCTCGGCCATGTACGTGTTCTGGCTGAGGAACTGCTGGATGCGCCGCGCCCGGTTGACGACGACCTTGTCCTCCTCGGACAGCTCGTCGACCCCGAGGATCGCGATGATGTCCTGCAGCTCCTTGTTGCGCTGGAGGATCTGCTTGACCCGGATCGCCGTCTCGTAGTGCTCGGTCGAGATGTAGCGCGGGTCGAGGATGCGGCTCGTCGACGTCAGCGGGTCCACGGCCGGGTACAGGCCCCGCGAGGCGATGTCGCGCGAGAGCTCCGTGGTCGCGTCCAGGTGGGCGAACGTCGTCGCCGGCGCGGGGTCGGTGTAGTCGTCGGCCGGCACGTAGATGGCCTGCAGCGACGTGATGGAGTGGCCGCGCGTGGAGGTGATGCGCTCCTGGAGCAGGCCCATCTCGTCGGCGAGGTTCGGCTGGTAGCCGACGGCGGACGGCATGCGGCCGAGCAGGGTCGAGACCTCGGACCCGGCCTGCGTGAACCGGAAGATGTTGTCGATGAAGAGCAGCACGTCCTGGTTCTGCACGTCGCGGAAGTACTCCGCCATGGTGAGCGCGCTCAGCGCGACGCGGAGCCGCGTGCCCGGGGGCTCGTCCATCTGGCCGAAGACGAGCGCCGTCTTGTCGATGACGCCGGACTCCGTCATCTCGCCGATGAGGTCGTTGCCCTCGCGGGTGCGCTCGCCGACGCCGGCGAACACCGACACACCACCGAAGTTCTCGGCGACGCGGTAGATCATCTCCTGGATGAGGACCGTCTTGCCGACGCCCGCACCACCGAAGAGGCCGATCTTGCCGCCGAGCACGTAGGGCGTGAGCAGGTCGATGACCTTGATGCCGGTCTCGAACATCTGGGTCTTCGACTCCAGCTGGTCGAAGTTCGGCGCCTCGCGGTGGATCGGCCAGCGCTCGGTGACCTCGAAGGTCTCCCCCTCCTTGAGGTTGAGCACGTCGCCGATGGTGTTGAACACCTTGCCCTTGGTGATGTCACCCACGGGGACGCTGATCGGCCCGCCGGTGTCGTGCACCGGCGCGCCGCGCACGAGCCCGTCGGTGGGCTGCATGGCGATGGCGCGCACGAGGTTGTCGCCGATGTGCTGGGCCACCTCGAAGGTGAGCGTCCGGCTGTCCTCGCCGACGGTCACCTCGGTGGTGAGGGCCTGGTAGATGCCGGGCATGGCGTCGACGGGGAACTCGATGTCGACGACCGGGCCGATGACGCGGGACACGCGCCCCGTGCTGGCGGAACCGGTCGCGGACTGCTCCACGGCGGTGGCGGTCATGGTGTTCCTCCGGTCTGGTCGTGCGTGGCTCTCGAGACCCCGTCCCAGGGTCTCACCTGGGTGGCTTACTGCTCGCTCTGGGCGGAGGCGAGGGCGTCGGCGCCGCCGACGATCTCGCTGATCTCCTGGGTGATGGCCGCCTGGCGCGCGGCGTTGGCCTGCTGCTGGAGCTTGCGGATGAGGTCGCTGGCGTTGTCGGTCGCCGACTTCATCGCCTGCTGGCGGCTCGCGAGCTCGCTGGCGGCGGCCGACAGCATCGCCGAGTAGATCCGGCTCTGGATGTACTGCGGAAGCAGCGCGTCGAGCACCGAGTCGGGGTCGGGCTCGAAGGCGTACAGCGGCAGGGCGTCCTTCCGCTCGTCGCCGGCCTCGTCGCGCACCTCGGCGACCTCGTCGACGACCTCGACCGGCAGCAGCCGGATGACGGTCGGCTCCTGCTTGACCATGTTGACGAAGCGCGTGAAGACGATGTGGATCTCGTCGACCCCGCCGTCCGCACCTCCCTCGAGGAACGCGTCGACGAGGGTCTGCCCGACCTCGGCGGCCGTCTCGAACTGCGGCGCGTCGGAGCTGCCCGTCCACGACTGCTCGATGTGGCGCCTGCGGAAGGAGTAGAACGTCACGCCCTTGCGGCCGAGCAGGTACGGCACGACCTCGCGGCCCTCGCCCCGCAGCCGCTCGGCGAGCCGGTCGCCCTCGCGGATGACCGCCGAGGAGTACGAGCCCGCGAGACCGCGGTCGGCGGTGACGACCAGGACCGCCGAGCGGCGCACGTCCTCCCGCTCGGTCGTGAGCGGGTGGTCGACGTCGGAGAACGACGCGAGCGCCGACACCGCGCGGGTGATCGCGCGGGCGTACGGCGCGGCCTCCCGGCTGCGCTGCTGCGCCTTGATGATGCGCGAGGCCGCGATCAGCTCCATGGCCCGGGTGATCTTCTTGGTCGAGGTCACCGTGCGGATGCGCTGCCGGTAGACGCGCAACGAGGCTGCCATCGGGCTGCGTCCTCCTTCTGTGTCTCGGTCGGGTGGGTCGTCGTGGGATCAGTCCGTCGTCCGCGCCTCAGCGACGGCGGACGATCTGCTCCTGGTTGACGTCGTCCTCGTCGATCGGCTCCGACTCCTCGTGACCCGGCGCGTTGATGCCGTGACCCTCGCCCGTGCGGAAGGACTTCTTGAACTCCTCGATCTCGCGGTCCAGCGCCGCCGTGGCGTCGTCGTCGAGCTTGCCGGTCTCGCGGATGCCGGGGAGCACGATGTCGTTGCGGCGCAGGTGGTCGAGGAACTCCTGCTCGAAGCGGCGGATGTCCTCGACCGGGACGTCGTCGAGCTTGCCGTTCGTGCCGGCCCAGATCGACACGACCTGCTCCTCGACCGGGTACGGCGTGTACTGCGGCTGCTTGAGCAGCTCCACGAGGCGCTCGCCGCGGGCGAGCTGGGCGCGCGAGGCGGCGTCGAGGTCGGAGGCGAACATCGCGAAGGCCTCGAGCGCGCGGTACTGGGCGAGGTAGGTGCGCAGCGAGCCCGAGACGGACTTCATGGCCTTGACCTGCGCCGCGCCGCCGACGCGCGACACCGAGATGCCGACGTTGATGGCGGGGCGCACGTTGGCGTTGAACAGGTCGGACTCGAAGAAGCACTGCCCGTCGGTGATGGAGATGACGTTGGTCGGGATGAACGCCGACACGTCGTTGGCCTTCGTCTCGATGACGGGCAGGCCCGTCATCGAGCCGGCGCCCAGCTCGTCGGACAGCTTCGCGCAGCGCTCGAGCAGCCGGGAGTGCAGGTAGAAGACGTCGCCGGGGTAGGCCTCGCGGCCCGGCGGGCGGCGCAGCAGCAGCGAGACGGCGCGGTAGGCCTCGGCCTGCTTCGACAGGTCGTCGAAGATGACGAGCACGTGCTTGCCGCCGTACATCCAGTGCTGGCCGATGGCCGAGCCGGTGTAGGGCGCGAGGTACTTGAAGCCCGCGGGGTCGGAGGCCGGCGCCGCGACGATCGTCGTGTACTCCAGGGCGCCGGCGTCCTCGAGGGCACCGCGCACCGAGGCGATGGTCGAGCCCTTCTGGCCGATGGCGACGTAGATGCAGCGGACCTGCTTGCTGGGGTCGCCGGACTCCCAGTTCGCCTTCTGGTTGATGATCGTGTCGATGAGGACGGCGGTCTTGCCGGTCTGGCGGTCGCCGATGATGAGCTGGCGCTGGCCGCGGCCGATCGGCGTCATGGCGTCGATCGCCTTGATGCCGGTCTGCAGCGGCTCGCGGACCTCCTGGCGCGCCATGACCGAGGGCGCCTGCAGCTCCAGGGCGCGGCGGCCCTCGGTCGCGATCTCACCGAGGCCGTCGATCGGGTTGCCGAGCGGGTCGACGACGCGACCGAGGTAGCCGTCGCCCACCGAGACCGACAGCACCTCCCCGGTGCGACGGACCTCGAGGCCCTCGGTGATGTGGCCGAAGGGGCCGAGCACGACGACACCGGTCTCGCGGACGTCGAGGTTGAGCGCGAGGCCCAGCGTGCCCGCCTCGTCGTCGAAGCGGACGAGCTCGTTGGCCATGACGCCGGGCAGGCCCTCGACCTGCGCGATGCCGTCGCCGGCCTCGACGACGCGGCCGACCTCCTCGGTCGACGAGCCCGTCGGCTCGTACGAGCGGACGAACTCGTCGAGCGCGTCGCGGATCTCCTCCGGACGGATGGTCAGCTCGGACATCTCGTGCTCCTCGGGTGTGCTCTGGTGTGTGTCTCAGGTGTGGGGGTGTGGCCGGCGCTCAGCGGCCGAGCTGCTCGGCCGCGGCCTGCAGCCGGCGCGCGACCGTGCCGTCGCGCACCTCGTCGCCGACCTGCACGCGCATGCCGCCGACGACGCCGGGGTCGACGTCGATCGCGAGCCGGACGGTGCGGCCGTACGAGCGCGACAGGGCCGCGGCGAGGCGCTGCTGCTGCTCCTCGGTCGGCCACGTCGCGACGCTGACCCGGGCCACGAGCCGCTCGCGGCGCTGTGCCGCGGCCTCGACCACGAGGTCGAAGGCCTCCTCGGGGCGACGGCCCCGGGGCGCGGCCGCCATCCGCGTGACGAGGACACGGGACTCCTCGCCGAGCGAGCCGCCGACGAGGCGCTCGACGAGCCGGCGGCGCGCCGCCGGCGTCGCGTCACGCCGCGACAGCGCGGAGCGCACGTCGCGGTCGCCCGCGAGCGCGCGCCCGGCGACGTCGACCTCCTGCTCGACCGCGTCGAGCCGGCCGCCGGCCTCCGCGGCGGCGAGCACCGCGTCGACGCCGAGCAGCTCGGTGGCGTCGGCCAGGTCGCGGGCCTCGCTCCAGCGGGCGCGGACGGCGCCCGAGAGCAGGTCGACGGCGTCGGCGCTCACCTTGTCGCCGAGCAGCCGCTCGACGAGGCGCGCCTTGTCCTCGCCGCGGCGGGAGGCGTCGGTGAGCGAGCGCCGCAGCGAGATGGAGGAGTCGAGCAGGTCCGTCACCGCGAAGAGCTCGGTGCCCAGCTGCGACCGCGCCGCGGGGTCCGCGGTTCGGTCGAGCAGCGCCTCGAGCCGCTCGGCGGCCTCGGCGTGGCTGGTGCGGCTGACGCCTCGCATCAGACGGTCCCGCCCCCGGTCGCGCCGGTGCCGGCGCCGCTCGTGCGCGCGCCGCCCTGCTCGGCCTCGAGGTCGGCGAGGAAGCGGTCGACGACCCGGCGCTGCCGCTCCTCGTCGCTCAGCGACTCCCCGACCACGCGACCCGCGAGGTCGACCGCCAGCCGGCCCACCTCGCCGCGCAGCTGCGCGACGGCCTGCTGGCGCTCGGCCTCGATCTGCCGCGTCGCCTGCTCGGTCACCCGGTCGGCCTCGGCCTGGGCCCGCCCGCGCATCTCGGAGATGATCGCGGCGCCCTCGCCCCGGGCCTGCTCGCGGATGCGGCCGGCCTCCTCGCGCGCCTCGGCGAGCTGCTGCTCGTACTCGTGCAGCCGCGCGTCGGCCTCGGCCTGCGCCTTCTCCGCCCGCTCGAGCCCGCCCTGGATCTTCTCGTTGCGCTCGTCGAGGACCCGGAGGTAAGACGGCAGCACGTAGCGCCAGAACAGGACGAACAGGACGACGAAGACGACCGCCGACCAGATGATGTCGTAGTACGCGGGGAGCAGGACCGGACGTTCGGCCCCCTCCGCCGCGAGCACGGCGAACGGTGCGGACGACATCAGGCGAAGACGAAGCCGGCGGCGAAGCCGATGAGGGCGAGCGCCTCGGTGAAGGCGATACCGAGGAACATCGTCGTCTGCAGGCGACCCGCCATCTCCGGCTGGCGCGCCTGGCCCTCGACGGTCTTGCCGACGAGGACGCCGATGCCGATGCCGGGGCCGATCGCCGCGAGGCCGTAGCCGACGGTGGCGATGTTGCCCGTGAGGCCGGCGAGAACGGTGGTGTCCACTGGGAGGTGTCCTTTCGGTGGGGTGGTCAGTGCTCCGGGTGGAGCGCACCGCTGATGTAGACGGCGGTGAGCAGGGTGAAGATGTACGCCTGGAGGACGGCGACGAGGATCTCGAACAGCGTGAAGGCGAAGCCGCCGACGAGCGTGAGGACGAAGAACGCCCCGAAGGCCTCCCCGCTCAGCAGCTGCTCGAGGAAGTACTGCGTGCTCTTGAAGCACAGGACGAGCAGCAGGTGGCCCGCGATGAGGTTCGCGAGCAGACGGATCGTGAGCGAGAACGGCCGGATGAGGAACGTCGAGGCGAACTCGATCGGGGTGACGAGCACGTACAGCGGCTTCGGCACGCCCGGCGGGAACAGGTTGCTGCGGAAGTAGCCCCCCACGCCCTGCGTGCGGATGCCGACCGCGATGAAGGTCACGTACGCGACGAGGGCGAGCAGCAGCGGGACGCCGATCACGCTCGTGCCGCCGATGTTGAGCAGCGGGATCACGCCGGTGATGTTGAGCGCGAAGACGAGGAAGAACAGCGTCGCGAGCAGCGGCAGGAACTTCCGCCCGTCGCGCTGGCCGAGGATCTGCTCGGCCACCTGCGTGCGGACGAGGTCCAGACCGAGCTCGACCGTGCTCGTGAAGCGGCCGGGAACCAACCGGGCCCGGTTGACGTAGAGCACGAAGAGGACGACCACCGCCGCCATGGCGATGAGCCGGACCAGCATGATGCGGTCGAAGACGGGTACCCCGCCCACCGTGAACGGGTAGGGGAAGAACTCGCCGATCCCCGGCGGGACGAAGTTGCCCTCTTCGTCCGCGACGGACAGCGGTAGCGCGGCGAACGCGGTCAGCGTCGTCAGCGTCGACTCCCGGGATCGGGCCGGCACGGGGGCCGGCGGACGAGCGAAGGGTGACCGCGCCGGACACTGGCGCGCAGCGCGTGCCGGCGGCCCCGTCGGGTCGTCCGGAACCCTACCAACCTCCCGGCGGTGCCCCGCACGTCGGGCCGCGGCGCCGGGGCGTCAGCGGCCGCTGGTGTCGACGTAGGGGATGCGCGCGGACGTGAGCGCGCGGTACTCGGCGAACAGCGTGGCGACCATGCCGACGACGACCCCGACGAACAGCGCGACCGGGTCGTAGAAGTCGAGGTCGCGCACGAGCCACAGCACGGCGCCCACGACGACGACCTTGACGAGCCACGACCCGAGCACCCAGCCGGCGACGACCACGGGGTCGCCGCCCGCGACCCGGGCGCCGACGAGCGCGGTGACCGCGAGGAAGCCGAAGGCCACCGCGAACCCGACGAGCGCGCCCCACACCCCCGGCAGGCCGACGAGCAGCCCGGCGACGACGGCCGTCAGCACCGCGGCGACGGCGCACGCGAGCGCGGCCAGCCGCACGGCCCGGCGCAGGGCCGCGCGGAGCGCGAGGCCCGCCTCCCCGACGGGTTCGTCTCCCGTCCGAGCGGCGCCCGGGGGCGGGTCGGACGGGCTCGGCGAGCCGTACGGGACGTCGTCGTCGGCGCTCACGGGGCGGCCTCCTCGGGCTGCGGCTGGTCGTGGTCCTCGTGCTGCACGTCCGGATCGTGCGCGTCCGGGTCCTCCGCGTCCGGGTCCTGCACGCCCTCGTCGGGCTCCGCGTCGGGCTCCTCGTCGTCCCAGCCGTCGGGCACGACCTCCCGCAGCAGCGCGAGCGGCACGGCGCCGGCGCGCAGCAGCCGAGGCGTCGCGCCCGTCGCGTCGACGACGCTCGAGGCAGGCTCGTCGAGGCACGCCCCGCCGTCGAGGTACACCGCGACGGCGTCGCCGAGCATGTCCCGCGCGTCCTCGGCCGAGCGCGGGACCGGCGAGCCCACCGTGTTGGCGCCGGAGACCGCGAGCGGCCCGGTCCGCGCGAGGAGCTCCAGCGCCACCGGGTGCAGCGGCATCCGCAGGGCGACGCGCCCGCCGGTGTCGCCGAGGTCCCACGCGAGCGTGGGCTGCGCGGGGAGCACGAGCGTGAGCCCGCCCGGCCAGAAAGCCTCGGCGAGGTCGCGGGCCCACGCCGGCACCTGCGTCGCGAGCGCGTCGAGGCCCGTCGGGTCACCGACGAGCACCGGGGGCGGGGCGTCGCGCCCGCTGCCCTTGGCGGCGAGCAGGTCGTCGACGGCGAGGGGGGCGAAGGCGTCGGCCGCGACCCCGTACACGGTGTCGGTGGGGACGACGACGAGCGCCCCGCGCCCGAGCGCCGCCTCCGCGGCGGCCAGCCCGCGCTCGCGCTCGCGGGGGCGCGCGCAGTCGTACGAGCGGCTCACGCGGGCGATCCTCCCACCCGCGCCGTCGTGACCCGAGGGCGGCCGGTGAGGTCGACGTGGTGGGCGACGTCGTGCCAGCCACCGGCACGACGCAGCACGCCGGCGACCCGCTCGGCCTGGTGCTCCCCGTGCTCGAGCGCGAGCAGCCCGCCGGAGACGAGCAGCCGCGCGGCCACGCGCACGCAGCCGGCGAGCACCCGCATGCCGTCGGGGCCGCCGTACAGCGCGGCGGGCGGGTCGTGCTCGGCGACCTCGGGGTCCAGCGGCACCATGTCGTCGGGCACGTACGGCGGGTTGGCCGTCACGACGGCGCACGCGCCGACGAGGTCCGGCAGCGCGGCCGCGACCGCGGCGGGGTCGCCCGCGTCACCCCGGACGAGCCGCACCCGCCCGTCGCCGAGCGCCGCGACGTTGCGCTCGGCCCAGGCGTGCGCCGCCGGCTCGAGCTCGACCGCCCCGACGACCGCGTCCGGCACCTCGACCGCCAGCGCGAGCGCGACCGCGCCGCTCCCTGTGCAGAGGTCGACCGCCCGCGGCGCGGGGCCGGCCGCGGCGAGCCCGGCGACGCCGAGGCCGGCGAGCAGCTCGGTCTCCGGGCGCGGCACGAACACCCCGGGCCCCACCGCGAGCTCGAGCCCGCGGAAGCCGGCGGTGCCGGTGAGGTGCTGCAGCGGCACGCGCGCGGCGCGCTCGGCGACGAGCGCGGCGAAGCGCTCCCCCGCCCCGTCCGGCCAGTCCGCCCGCATCACCACGAGGCGCTGCAGCCCGCCGCGGCCGGTGCCCGCGGCGTGCGCGGCGAGCAGCTCCGCGTCGGTGCGCGCGCTCGGGACGCCCGCGGCCCGCAGCGTGGCGACGGCCCGGGCGAGGTCGTCGACGAGGCTCACGCGCCCGCCTCCGCCTGCTGGGCGAGCGCCTCGTCCGTCCGCATGCGCACGAGGGAGCCGACGACGGGGTCGAGGTCGCCGTCGAGCACCTGGTCGAGGTTGTACGCCTTGTAGCCGCTGCGGTGGTCGACGACGCGGTTCTCGCCGAAGTTGTACGTGCGCACCCGCTCGGAGCGGTCGACGGTCCGCACCTGCGCGGCGCGCGCCTGCGAGGCGGCGTCGGCCGCGGCGGCGCGCGCGTCGGCGAGCAGCCGGGCCCGCAGCACGCGCATCGCCTGCTCCCGGTTCTGCAGCTGCGACTTCTCGTTCTGGCAGCTGACGACCGTCCCGGTCGGCAGGTGGGTGATGCGGACCGCGGAGTCGGTCGTGTTGACGCTCTGCCCGCCCGGCCCGCTGGACCGGAACACGTCGACGCGCAGGTCGGCCGGGTCGATGTCGACCTCGACCTCGTCGGCCTCGGGGTGCACGAGGACACCGACGGCGGAGGTGTGGGTGCGGCCGGAGGACTCGGTGACCGGCACCCGCTGCACGCGGTGGACCCCGCCCTCGTGGCGCAGCAGGCCGTACGCGCCCTCGGGTGCGGCGACCGCGAGGGTCGCGGCCTTGACGCCGCCGAGGTCCGCCCACGTCGTGTCGAGCAGCTGCGTGCGCCAGCCTCGTCGCTCGGCCCACCGCTCGTACATGCGGACCAGCTCCGCGGCGAAGAGCGCGGACTCGGTGCCGCCCTCCCCCGCGCGCACCTCGACGATGGCGTCCCGGTCGTCGTCGGGGTCGCGCGGCACGAGCAGCTGCTCGAGGTGCGCCGCGGCCTCTCGCGCGGCGGCCTCGAGCCCCGGCAGCTCGGCGCGGATGTCGGGGTCCTCCGCGGCCAGCTCCCGCGCCGTCGCGAGCTCGTCCTCGGCCGACCGCGAGCGCCGGTGCGCCTCGGCCACGCGCGACAGCTGCGCGTAGCGACGGGTGAGACGGCGGGCGAGTGCGGCGTCGGCGTGCGTTGCGGGGTCGGCGAGCGCGGCCTCGAGCTCGGCGTGCTCGTCGAGCAGCGGCTGCAGGCCCTGCGTGCTCACCGGCGTCTCCTCTGCTCCTGGCGCCGGACGGTCGGACGCCGGCGGACGGCCGGGTGCCGCCCGGCCCGTGACGTGCGACGGCGCCCGGCCCGCTGCTGCGGGACGGGCGCCGTCGGGGGGTCCTACTTGGCGTCGGCCTTCTTGCCGTACCGCTTCTCGAAGCGGGCCACGCGGCCGCCGGTGTCGAGCAGCTTCTGCTTGCCCGTGTAGAACGGGTGGCACTGGCTGCACACGTCGGCGCTGATGCGGCCGCTCGTCGCGGTGCTCCGCGTCTCGAACGTGCTGCCGCACGTGCACGTCACGGTGGTGGTGACGTACTCGGGGTGGATGTCCTTCTGCATGTCTCTCCTCGCGGTCTCAGGTCGCCGGGTCGTGCGGGGCACGTGAACCGGGACCGGTGGGTGACCTGTGTCGGCAGCAAGTGTGACGCATGCGCGCGGTCCGTCCGGACCGTGACGGCGCCCGACCCCTGCTGCCGACCTCGTCAACCTCTCAGTGGTCGTGGCTGTTCCCGTTGTGCTGCCGGTCGTGCGGGCGGTCCCCGGTGGCCCCGTGCAGCGTCATGCCCGGCCCCGACGGCGAGGTCTTGCCGACCGTCAGGAGGAACTCGGTGTTGCTGCGGGACTTGCGGAGCCGGTCGAGCAGCAGCTCGACGGCCTGCTGCTGCTCGAGCGCCCCGAGCACGCGACGCAGCTGCCACATGATCGTGAGCTCGTCGCCGGCCAGCAGGATCTCCTCGCGCCGGGTGCCGGAGGCGTTGACGTCGACCGCGGGGAAGATCCGCTTGTCGGCGAGCTGCCGCGACAGCCGCAGCTCCATGTTCCCGGTGCCCTTGAACTCCTCGAAGATGACCTCGTCCATCTTGGAGCCGGTCTCCACGAGCGCGGTGGCGAGGATCGTGAGCGAGCCGCCGTTCTCGATGTTGCGCGCGGCCCCGAAGAACCGCTTCGGCGGGTACAGGGCGCTGGAGTCGACGCCGCCGGACAGGATCCGCCCGCTCGCGGGCGCCGCGAGGTTGTACGCGCGGCCGAGGCGGGTGATGGAGTCGAGCAGCACGACGACGTCGTGGCCGAGCTCGACGAGGCGCTTGGCCCGCTCGATGGCGAGCTCGGCGACCGTCGTGTGGTCGTCGGCGGGCCGGTCGAAGGTCGAGGCGATGACCTCTCCCTTGACCGTCCGCTGCATGTCGGTGACCTCCTCGGGACGCTCGTCCACGAGGACGACCATGAGGTGGCACTCGGGGTTGTTGCGGGTGATCGCGTTGGCGATCGCCTGCAGCACGAGCGTCTTGCCCGCCTTGGGCGGGGACACGATGAGCCCGCGCTGGCCCTTGCCGATGGGAGCGACGAGGTCGATGATCCGCGTCGTCAGCTGGTTGGGCTCGGTCTCCAGCCGCAGCCGGCTCTGCGGGTAGAGCGGCGTGAGCTTGCCGAACTCGTCGCGGCCGCGGGCGTCCTCCGGCGAGGTGCCGTTGACGGTGTCGACGCGCACGAGCGCGTTGAACTTCTGCCGCCGCTCCTCGCCCGGGCGCTCCTGGCGCACCTGCCCGACGACCGCGTCGCCCTTGCGCAGGCCGTACTTCTTGACCTGCCCGAGCGAGACGTAGACGTCGTGCGGACCCGGCAGGTAGCCGCTGGTCCGGACGAAGGCGTAGTTGTCGAGGATGTCGACGATGCCGGCGACGGGCACGAGCACGTCGTCGTCGCGGACCTCCGGCTCCGGGTCCACCTGGTCGCGACGGCCCGTGCGCTTGTCGCGCTGGCGGTTGCGGCCGCGCCGGCGGCGGCCGTTGCGGTCGTCGTCGAGGTCGTCGTCCTGCGGGCCGTTCCGGTCCTGGCCGCCCTGCGGGCGCAGGTCGGGCTGGCGGTCCGCCCGGTCCTGACGGTCGTCCCGCGGCTCCTGCTGACGGTCCTGCTGACGGTCCTGCTGCCGGTCCTGCTGGCGGTCCTGCTGGCGGTCCTGCTGGCGGTCCTGGCGGCCGTCCGGGCGCTGGTCCTGACGGTCCTGACGGTCCTGACGGTCCTGACGGTCCTGACGCAGCTCGGCCTGCCGGTCCTGGCGCGCCTGCTGCCGCTCGCGGAGGCGGTCGCGGCCGGTCCCGCCGTCGCGGCCGGAGTCCTCGCCGCGGCGCGGCGGGAGGTCCGGCAGGATCGGCTCGGCCTTGAGCACGGCCTCCTGCACGGCGGCCTCCGCGTCGCGCTGCGCCCGCCGCCGGGCGCGGCTCACCGGCCGACGGTCGTCGTCCTCGTCGCGGCTGCTGCGCGACGGCTGCTCCCGCTGCTCACCGGACGGCTCGCGCGGCTCCTCGCCGGTCTGCCCTCCGGACCCCTGCCGGGACCGGTCGCCGGACTCCTGGCGGGACTGCGGGCCGGGCTGCTGGCCGGACTCCGGCGCGGACTGCCGACCGGACCCCCGCCGGTCGTCCTGCGGGGCCCCCCCCCGCGCAGCCGCCTGCGCAGGCGACGCGGCCGGCGCCTGCGACGACCCGGCGGGCTCGTCGACGGTCGTGAGCTGCTGCTGCTCGCCACGGGCGCGTGGCGACCGGCGGCTGCGGGTGGGCGCGGACCCGGCGGCCTCGGCATCGGCGGCGTCGGCGGCGTCGGCCGCGGAGGCGTCCGGCGTCGGCCGGCCGGCCGCGTCGTCGCGGGCGGGTCGCGCCGTGCCGTTGGTGCCGGAGCCGGCGGTGCGCTCGCGCACGGCGGCGAGCAGGTCGGCCTTGCGCAGGCGGCCTGCCCCGCTGATGCCGAGGCGGGCGGCGAGGGCCTGGAGCTCGGCGACCTTGAGGCGGCCGAGGTCGGCGGCTCCCGCCGGGGCGCCGGGCACGGAGGCCACGGCGTCGTGGGTGTCTGTCACGAAGGTCCTTCCTTCGGATGCGTCCGCCTGCCTCGTGACGGGCACGGCGGTCTGGACAGCCGCAGGCGCGCCGATCGCGGACCGGAGCCTGCGGGCTGGGAGAACGGCACGACGGGATCCGTCAGACCCCCGGCCGTACCACAGACGGTAGCACCCGGCCGCCCACCGGCGGGCGCTCCCGGCCGGAACGGCCCGCGACGGACCCGTGTCGCCGGGGTCGGCTCAGCCGAGCACGTCGGCCCGGGCCTGGGCGCCGACGTCGTGCCGGCCGACGCGCCACGCGCCCGGCGCGCAGCGCTCGGCCACGGCGGCGACGTGCTCCACCGGGGCCCCGAGGCACAGCAGCGACGGGCCCGCCCCGGACACGCACGCCGCGACGCGCTCGGCCCGCAGCGCCGTCAGCAGCTGCGCGCTGCCCGGCATCGCCCCGGCCCGCTGCTGCTGGTGGATGCGGTCCTCCGTGGCCGGCAGCAGCAGCTCGCGGTGCCCGCGCAGCGCGTGCACGAGCAGCCCGGCGCGCGCCCCGGTGAACGCCGCGTCGGCGTGCGGCACCGTGGCGGGCAGCAGCGCCCGGGCGACGTCGGTCAGCAGCACCTCCCCTGGCACGCACGTGACGACGGGCAGGTCCGGGTCCACCTCCAGCGGGACCGCCCGGTACCCACCGGGCGCGGACCACGCGAGCACCGCACCGCCCATGACGCTCGCCGCGGCGTTGTCGCCGTGGCCCTCCGCCGCCGCGGAGGCGTCGACGAGCCACGCCACGCGGTCCAGGCCGTCGGCGGAGCGGGCGTCGCCGTGCACGAGGGTCCAGGCCGCGAGCAGGCCCGCCACGACCGCCGCCGCGGACGAGCCGAGCCCGCGGCCGTGCGGCACCGAGTTCGTGCAGCCGAGCTCGAGGTCGAAGGCGTCGGCGCCCGCCCCGAGTCCCGCGAGACCGCCGCGCACCCAGCGCGCCACCAGGTGCCGGTCGTCGGTGGCCACCTGGCCGGCGCCCTCGCCGGACACCGTCACGGTCGTGCGGGGCTGCTGCGGGTCGGCCGCGGCCCGGCAGCGCACCGTGACGGTGTCGCGCACGTCGAGCGCGAGCCCGACGGCGTCGAAGCCGGGACCGAGGTTCGCCGAGGAACCGGCGACGTCGACCCGTACGTGGGCGGCGGCGAGCGGCCTGTGGCCCTGTGTCATCGCGGCTCCCGGGTCACGGCGTACGCCCTCACGCGAGCCCGAGGGCGCCCGCGACCTCGACGGTGTCGACGGAGACGCGGACCGGCTGGACCGGCATGCCGTCCTCGCCGCGGAGCGCCCACTGCGGGTCCTTCAGACCGTGGCCGGTCACCGTCACGACGATCCGCTGGCCCGGGTCGACCTCGCCCGCCTCGTGGCGCTGCAGCAGCCCGGCGACGCCCGCGGCGGACGCCGGCTCGACGAACACGCCCTCGCGCGCGGACAGCCAGCGGTGCGCGGCGAGGATCTGCTCGTCGGTGACGGCCTCGATCACCCCGCCGGACTCCTCGCGGGCCGCGACGGCCTGCTCCCAGCTCGCGGGGTTCCCGATGCGGATGGCGGTCGCGATCGTGTCGGGCTCGTCGACGGGGTGGCCCTTGACGATGGGCGCGGCGCCCGCGGCCTGGAAGCCCCACATGCGGGGACGGTGCGTCGCGGGGCCGTCGGCGGCGTACTCGGTGTAGCCCTTCCAGTACGCCGTGATGTTGCCGGCGTTGCCGACCGGCAGGCAGTGGACGTCGGGCGCGTCACCGAGGACGTCGACGACCTCGAACGCGCCCGTCTTCTGCCCCTCGATGCGGGCGGGGTTGACGCTGTTGACGAGCTCGACGGGGTACGCCTCGCTCAGCTTGCGGGCGACCGTCAGGCAGTCGTCGAAGTTGCCGTCGACCTGCAGGAGCGTCGCACCGTGCGCGATCGCCTGCGCGAGCTTGCCCATCGAGATCTTGCCGTCGGGCACGAGCACCGCGCAGCGGATGCCCGCGGCCGTCGCGTAGGCGGCGGCCGACGCGCTCGTGTTGCCCGTGCTCGCGCACACCACCGCCTGCGCGCCGTTGGCGACGGCGACCGTCATGGCCGTCGTCATGCCGCGGTCCTTGAAGGAGCCCGTCGGGTTGCAGCCCTCGACCTTCAGCCACACCTCGCAGCCGAGGCGCTCGCCGAGCGCCCGCGCGGGCACGAGCGGCGTGCCGCCCTCGGCGAGGGTGACGTCGCGGGAGCCGGGTGCGAGCGCACCCACGATCGGCAGCCGCTCGCGGTACTCCGGGATGACGCCGCGCCAGGGTGCCGCCATCACTCCCCCTCCACACGCATGACGGACGTGACGTCGAGGACGACGTCGAGGTCGCCGAGGTCCGCGACCGTGTCGGACAGGGCCGTGTCGGGCGCGACGTGCGTGACGACGACGAGCTCGGCGGTGCGGTCCGCGCCCTCGCCGACCGCCTGCTGGCGCACCTGCTCGATGCTGACGCCGCGCGCGGCGAAGGCGTCGGCCACCCGCGCGAGGACGCCGGGCCGGTCGGCCACCTCCAGACGCACGTGGTAGCGCGTGCGGACGCGCGACATCGGCAGCGCCGCGAGGTCCGCGTACGCCGACTCGCCCGGTCCGCGCCCGCCGTGCACACGGTGCCGGGCGACCGCGACGACGTCACCGAGCACGGCGCCCGCCGTCGGCGTGCCGCCCGCGCCCGGCCCGTAGAACATGAGCTCGCCCGCGGCCTCGGCCTCGACGAAGACGGCGTTGAACGGCCCGCGGACGCCCGCCAGCGGGTGCGTGCGGGGCACGAACGCGGGGTGCACGCGGACCGTCACGCCCTCGGGCCCGTCGGGGCCGGCGGGCACGCGCTCGCCGATGGCGAGGAGCTTGACGACGCAGCCCATCCGCTCGGCGGCGGCGACGTCGGCCGCCGTCACGCCCGTGATGCCCTCGCGGTGCACGGCCTCACCGGGCACGCGGGTGTGGAAGGCGAGGCTCGCGAGGATCGCCGCCTTGCTCGCGGCGTCGTAGCCCTCGACGTCCGCGGTGGGGTCGGCCTCGGCGTACCCGAGCGCCTGCGCGCGCTCGACGGCGTCGCCGAACCCGGCGCCCGTCGTGTCCATCTGGTCGAGGACGTAGTTCGTCGTGCCGTTGACGATGCCGAGGAACCGGCGCACGCGGTCGCCCGCGAGCGACTCGCGCAGCGGGCGGATGAGGGGGATGGCGCCGGCGACGGCCGCCTCGTAGTACAGGTCGACGTCGGCGGCCCGCGCCGCCTCGAACAGCTCCGGCCCGTGCTCGGCGAGCAGCATCTTGTTCGCCGTCACGACCCCCGCGCCGTGCGAGAACGCCTCGTGCATGAGGCTGCGGGCGGGCTCGATGCCGCCGACCACCTCGACGACGACGTCGGCGTCGCGCACGAGGGCGGCCGCGTCGCCGGTGAGCAGGGACGGGTCGATGCCGGGCCGGGCGCGCTCGGGACGGCGCACCGCGATGCCGACGAGCTCCAGCGGCGCCCCGACGCGCGCCGTGAGGTCGTCGGCCTGGTCCTGCAGCAGCCGTGCGACCTCGGAGCCGACGACGCCGCAGCCGAGCAGGGCGACACGGACGCGATCCACGCCCCGCAGTGTGTCAGGGGCGGCGCGCGCCCCGCGGCACGGTCTCGGCTCCCGTCCCGCCGGGCACCGGCCGCCCGCCCGTCCCGGTGCGCACGTCACGGAGGACGGCGAGCAGCGAGCGGCAGCAGTCGGCCATCTCCGCCTCGAACAGCCGCTCGGGGTCGGCGCCGGTGTGACCCACCTTGCCGACGACCTCGACCATGACGAGCCCGAGGAGGCGCACCCAGGCCCGCGCGAACATCTCCCCCAGCGGCCCGGGCAGCACGGCGAAGACGGGGGCGCCGTCACCCACCGGTGCCGGGCCGGCGGCGCCGGTGGGTGACCCGTCCGTGCCCGCCGGGACGGGCACGCCGGGCAGCCGGTCGAGCAGCAGGCGGAGGAAGACCGCACCGAAGCGGTTGCCGGCGGCCTCCGTGCGCGGGCAGCCGGACTCGAGCTGGTGCACCGTCCCGCCGTACATGAGGGCGAACTCCGCCGGGTGCTCGAGGCTCCACCGGCGGAACGCGCGGCTCGCGGCCATGAGCGAGCGGGAGACGGCGCGGTCCGCCGCCTCCTCGGACCCCTCGGTCGTGCCGTCGACGACGTCGTCGGTCGTGCCGCCGGTCGTGCCGCCGCCGTCGAGGGTGGCGCGCAGCGCCTCCGTCAGCTCGTCGAAGAAGGAGGCCGCCAGACGGTCGACCAGCCCGTCGTGGCCGTCGACGTAGCGGTACAGCGCGGAGGCCGTCATGCCCATCCGCCGTCCGACCTCGCGCAGGGTCAGCGTCGACGGCCCGCCCGCCACCAGCAGGTTGCGTGCCGTGGCCACGATCTCCGCCTCCGTGGCCGCGCGGACCCGCTCGCGGCGGGGCACGACGGGCGAACGCACGTCGGAAGCGTTGACAGTGTTCACGTTCGGCAGCATAGTTCACCGTGGCGGACGAGAACAACGTTCACCGACACGAACGTCACTCACGGAGGTCCAGCATGTTGTCCATACTCGCGCGCGGCCTCTCCCGCCGCCCCGTCCTCGTCCTCGTCCTGTCCGGCCTGCTGCTCGCGCTCGCGGCGTGGAGCGCCTTCGCGATGGGCGGGGGGTTGTTCGGCAAGGCCGTCGACGGCGGCTTCGACGACCCGCGCGGGGAGGCGTCGGTCGCCGCGCGGGTGTCGACCGAGGAGCTCGGGCGCACCGACGTCGACCTTCTCGTCACGTACACCGCGCCGGGACTCACCGTCGCCGACCCGGCCTTCACCGACGCCGTCAGCACGACGCTCGACGACCTCGTCCGCGAGCACCCGGACGCCGTCACCGAGGTCGTCGACCCGCTGGCCGCACCCGACCCGGCGGCCACGGGGCTCGTGTCGGCCGACGGCAGCACCGTCGTCGCGCTCGTGCGCCTGGCGGGCGCCGACGACACGGAGAGGTCGGCGAGCTACACCGACGAGGTCGCCGACGCGCTCGTGGCGCCCGCCCCGGTGCAGACCCTGCGGGGCGGCGTCGCCGCCGTCAACGCCGACGTCAGCAGCCAGGTGACGACCGACCTCGCGCTCGCGGAGGGCGTGATGGTGCCGGTCGTCCTCGTCCTGCTCGTCGTCATCCTCGGGGGTCTCGTCGCCGGGTCCCTGCCGCTCGCGATCGGCGCCTTCGCCATCGTCGGCGCCTTCGGCGCCGTGTCCGCGGTCGGCGAGCTGACCGACGTCAGCATCTTCAGCGTCAACGTCATCACGGCGCTCGGGCTCGGCCTCGCCGTGGACTACGGGCTGCTCATGGTCGCGCGCTTCCGCGAGGAGCTCCGCCCCGGGCGCGACGTCGGCGCGGCGCTCGAGGCGACCCTCGGCACGGCCGGGCGGACGGTGCTCGTCTCCGGCCTCACCGTCGCGGTCTCGCTCGCCGCGATGCTGTTCTTCCCGTTCATGTTCGTGCGCTCGCTCGGGATCGGCTCGATCGCGGCGGTCGTCCTCGCGATGCTCGCCGCCCTGACGGTGCTGCCGGCGCTGCTGCGCCTGCTCGGGCACCGCGTCGACGCCCTCGGCCTGCCGTTCCGGCGCGGCGCACGAGCCGGTGCCGCCCGGACGGACGGGCCGTGGGCCCGCATCGCGCGGACCGTCATGCGGCGCCCCGTCCTGGTCGTCGTCGGCACCGTCGCCCTCCTCGCGGTGCTCGTCGCGCCCGTCGGGGGGCTGCAGCTCGGTGGCGTCGACACCCGCGCCCTGCCGGAGCGCGCCGAGTCGCGCCAGGCCGGCGAGACGGTCGACGCCGAGCTGCCGTGGCTCGCGACCGACGCCGTGCAGGTCGTCGCCCGCGGCACCGACGGGACCACCCTGGCCGAAGCGCAGCGGACGGCGCTGACGGCCGCGGTGAGCGACGTGGCCGGGGCCGAGCCGCGCGTCGAGGCGGCCGCCGAGCGGGCACTGCGCCTGTCGGTGCCGCTCGAGGACTCCGACCCCTTCTCGGCCGCGTCCCGCGAGCTGGTGGCGGACCTGCGCGACCTGTCCGTGCCCGGCGTCGAGGTCCTCGTGACCGGTGAGACCGCCTACTTCGTCGACCGGCTCGACGTCATCACCGACCGCCTGCCGTGGGCCGTCGGCTTCGTCGTCGTCACGATGCTGCTGCTGCTCTTCTGGGCCTTCGGCTCCGTGCTGCTGCCGGTCAAGGCGGCGCTGCTCAACACCGCGACGATCGCCGCGACCTTCGGCGTGCTCGTGTGGGCGTTCGGCGACGGCAACCTCGCGGGCGTGCTCGGCTTCACCGAGACCGGCTTCCTCGAGACCAGCCAGCTCGTCGTCATCGTGGCCATCGCGTTCGGCTTGTCGATGGACTACGAGGTGTTCCTGCTGTCGCGCATGCGCGAGGAGTGGGACCGCACCGGCGACAACACCACCGCGGTGGCGAACGGGCTGCAGCGCACCGGCGGGATCGTGACCGCCGCGGCGCTCCTGCTCGGGCTCGTGGTCGGCGGCTTCATGCTCGGCGACGTCACCTTCATCCAGATGATCGGGCTCGGACTCGCCTTCGCGCTCCTGCTCGACGCGACGGTCGTCCGGACACTGCTCGTGCCGGCCACCATGCGGCTGCTCGGCACCGCGAACTGGTGGGCGCCCGCCCCCTTGGCCCGCTGGTGGCAGCGGTACGGGTTCCGGGAGGAGCCGGACGCGGCCGGGGCGGTGCCGCAGCCACGGCACCGCGTGCCCGACCGCGAGGACACGCTCGTCGGTTGAGACCCGACGCACTCCCGGCCACGGCCGCGTCCCGGTCATGGTCCCGCCCCGGTCACGGTCCCGCCCCGGTCACGGTCCCGCCCCGGCGGACCGCGGCCGGGGCAGCCCGTGGCCGGGGCGGCCCGTGGCCGGGGCGCGACCGTCCTGCCACGCTGTCGCCGTGCCGGAGGGGTGGGAGCTGCGTCGTGCGGACGTCGACGACGCGGCGGGGCTCGCCCGCGTGCACGTGCGCGCCTGGCAGGCCGCCTACCGCGGGGTGATGCCGGACGAGGCCCTCGACGCGCTCGACGTGGCCCGGCGCACCGAGGGCTGGCGGCGCCTGCTCGAGGGCCCTCACCGTGCCGGACTCACCGTGGCCGCCGGCCCCGGCCTCGTCCTCGGGTTCGCCCACGCAGGTGCGGCCCGGGAGGCGGCGACCGGGGACGACGGGGAGCTGTTCGCCCTCAACGTCGACCCGGCGGCGTGGCGCGGCGGCGTGGGCACCGCGCTGCTCGCCGCGGCCGAGGCCGACCTGCTCGCGGGCGGTCACGCGACGGCTCGCCTGTGGGTCGTGACGGCCAACCCACGCGCCCGGGCCTTCTACTCCCGCCACGGCTGGCGGGCCGACGGCGTCGAGCGGACGGCAAGGCTCCAGGTCGCCGGCCACGCCGTGGACGTGGCCGAGACGCGGTACGCGAAGACGTTGACGACGCCGCGCCGGTCGTAGTGTCGGGGGGTCGTGGCACAGTCGTACACGTGTTCGAGCCCCTGCCCGTCGACCGCCTCACGGCCTCGCTGTCGGAGCTGTCACGGCGCCTTGACGGTGCCGGCGACTCATCGGCCGGGCAGGCCGGCGACGACGTGTCTTCTGACGCAGAGCTCGTCGACGCGATGGCAGAGGCCACCGCCCTCGCCGGGTGGGCCGAGGGCGTGACGCTGCGGCTCGTCGCCGTGCTCGCGTCCCGACGGCGCGCCACCCACGTCGCGCTCGTCGCCGAGCTCGGTGGCGAGCGCGCCGTCGAACGCGCCGGCGGCCCGGCGGACGCCGCGGAGGTCGACCGCTTCACCGCCACCGAGGTCGCCGCGGCGCTGCGCGTGTCGCAGCGGGCCGCACAGGAGCGCGTCGACCTCGCGCTCCGCCTCGCCGTGCGGCAGCCGGCGACGCTGTCAGCCCTCGGCGGAGGCGTGATCGGGCTCGCGCACGCCCGCGCACTGTGTGAGGCCCTCGACGGAGCCGCCGACGACCGCGTCGCCCGGGAGGTCGAGGCCGACGTCCTCACGACCCGCGAGGAGGAGCGCAAGGCGCACCCAGGAACCAGGTCGGGCGCCGGTTGGTCGCTCGGCACCCCGGGACAGCTCGCGACCGCGGCGCGCCGGACGCTCGCGAGCGCGGACCCGGCGAGCCAGGGGCGTCGCTGCCGCGTGGCGCGCCGCCGACGGCGCGTCGTCTCGTGGGGCCTGCCCGACGGCATGGCCGTCCTGCAGCTCACCGCGTCGGCCGTCGACGTCGCCGCCGCCTACGAGCAGCTCGACGCGCACGCCCGTGCGCGGCTCACCGACGCCCGGCGCGCCGTGGCGGCCGGCGACCTCGCCGAGCTCGACGTGCCGAGCCTCGAGCAGGCCCGCGCCGACGCGGCCCTGCAGCTGCTCGTCGGCACGCCCGACGTGCTCGGCTCGCCGGTGCCGCACGTGAGCATCGGCGTCGACGTGCTCGTGCCGATGAGCGTCCTTCAGGACGTGCCCGCGCGTGCCGGGTCCGGCGGGGCCGCGGAGCTGCCGGGGACCGGTCCGTTGCCGACGCCCGTCGCCCGCGCCGTCGTGCGGGCCGCCCGCCGGGCACGCGTCGTCCCCCTCGACGCTCGGGGCGCGGTCGCCACGCGGCACCTGCCCGCGGAGGAGGGGTACGAGCCCTCGACGGGTCTCGCGGAGGCCGTCCGGGCACGTGACGTCACGTGCCGCTGGCCGGGCTGCCGCCGACGGGCCGCGCGCTGCGACAACGACCACACCGTCCCGTGGCCCGAGGGCCCCACGGCGGCCTGGAACCTCGCGGGCTACTGCCGGCTGCACCACCGGGCGAAGCACCGCGGCGGCTGGGGCGTCGCGCAGACCGCCGACGGGCGCCTCGACCACACCTCACCGACGGGTCACCTCTACCGCACCCTGCCGCCGAGCTGGGTCCCGGCGCGCGCGCCGGCAGCAGCGGACGGTGTCGGGCCGCCGGAGCGGTGGGCCCGGGAGCGCGCTCTCGATCACGCATTGGACCGAGACCGAGACCGGGACCGAGACCCGGACCTGGACCTGGACCTGGACCTGGACCTGGACCTGGACCTGGACCTGGAAGGCGACATGGTCCGTTACCAGGAGCCGGTGGGCGAGCCCGACGAGTACGTGCCGCCCCGGCCACCGGACGACGGCTGGGAGCCCGGAGGGACCCTGGACGAGCGCCGGCCGTGGGACGCGCGGCTCCGGGGCGACGACGACGTCGCGTGAGGTCGCGGCACGCGGAGGCGTCGTGCGTGCACGCGGCCCCGCCTCGAGCCCCGAGCCCCGAGGCCCCGAGCCCCGAGCCCGGAGCCCGGAGCCCCGAGCCCGGCCTCACCCCAGGTCGAGGGCGAGCACGTCCTCCTCGGTCTCGCGCCGCAGCAGCACCCGCGACGCCCCGTCCCGCACGGCGACGACCGGCGGACGCGGCACGTGGTTGTACTGGCTGGCCAGGGACCGGCAGTAGGCCCCGGTCCCTGGCACCGCGAGCAGGTCACCGCGGCGGACGTCGGCCGGGAGGAACTCGTCGCGCACGACGATGTCACCGCTCTCGCAGTGCTTGCCGACGACCCGGGCCATCACCGGCGGCGCGTCGGACGCCCGGGAGGCGAGCGTGCACGAGTAGTCCGCGTCGTAAAGCGCGGTGCGGACGTTGTCGCTCATGCCGCCGTCGACGCTCACGTACGTCCGGTCGCCGCCGCCGTCGAGCGTGACGGGCTTGACCGTGCCGACCTCATACAGGGTGAACGTGGTGGGGCCGACGACCGCGCGCCCCGGCTCGACGCTGATCCGCGGGACGTCGACCCGGGCGGCCGCGCACTCCTCGGCGACGACGCGCGCGAGGCGTCGGGCGATGTCCTCGACGGGCATGGGCCGGTCGGTCGAGGAGTACGCGATACCGAAGCCACCACCGAGGTCCATCTCCGGCAGGACGACACCGTGGTCGCGCGCGACGTCGGCGTGCAGCCGCACGAGGCGACGCACGGCCACCTCGAAGCCCGACGGGTCGAAGATCTGCGAGCCGATGTGGCTGTGCAGGCCGCGCAGGTCGAGCTCGGGGCGCGCCAGGACGTCCGCGACGACGCCGGCGGCGACCCCGTCGGACAGCGCCAGGCCGAACTTCTGGTCCTCGTGGGCCGTGGCGATGAACTCGTGCGTGTGCGCCTCCACGCCCACGTTGACCCGCACGAGCACGGGTGCGACCACGCCGCGCTCCCGGGCGATGCGTGCGATGCGGGCCGGCTCCTCGGCGCTGTCGACGACGATGCGTCCGACGCCGTGCGCGAGCGCGCGGTCGATCTCGGCGTCGGACTTGTTGTTGCCGTGCAGGCCCATCGCGGCCCCCGGCACGCCGGCGCGGACGCCGACAGCGAGCTCACCGCCCGTGCACGTGTCGAGCCGGAGGCCCTCCTCGTGCACCCAGCGGGCCACCGCCACGGACACGAACGCCTTCGCCGCGTAGTAGACGTCGGCCCCGCCGCACAGGTCGGCGAAGGCGGCGTCGAAGGCGCGGGCGTGGGCCCGGGCGCGGGCCCGCAGGTCGGTCTCGTCGAGCACGTACGCCGGGGTGCCGTGCTCCGCGGCCAGGTCGAGGACGCTCACGCCGCCCACGCGCAGCACGCCGTCGTCACCCCGGTCCACCGTCCGCGACCACAGTCGCGGCAGCAGCGCGTTGACGTCCTCCGGGACGCGCAACCACGACGGGCCGGGCGCCATGGCCTCCGCGTGGAGCGCGCCCGCCTCGTGCGCCCTCACATTCGCTCCGGCGCGCTCACCCCGAGCAGCTGCAGGCCGTTGGCGAGCACCGTCCGCACGGCGTCGTTGAGCCACAGCCGCGTGCGGTGCGCGTCGGTGACGGCCTCCACCTCGCCGTCGGGACCGACGCCGGGGACCACGCGCCGCTGCTGGTCGTACCACCTGTGGTACGAACCGGCGAGGTCCTCGAGGTAGCGCGCGACCCGGTGCGGCTCGCGCAGCTGCGCGGCCTGCGCGACGACGCCGGGGAACTGCGCGAGCGCGGCGAGCACGACCTCCTCGCTCGGGTGGTCCAGCAGCGACGCGTCGAAGCCGTCCTCGCGGCGCACCCCGGCCGTCGCGGCGTTGCGGGCGACCGCAGCGGTCCGGGCGTGGGCGTACTGGACGTAGAAGACGGGGTTGTCGTTGGTCTGCTTCCGCATCTCCTCCGCGTCCAGCGACAGCGGGGAGTCCGCGGGGTAGCGGGCGAGGGAGTACCGGACGGCGTCCTTGCCGATCCACTCGACGAGGTCGCGCAGCTCGATGATGTTGCCGGCGCGCTTGCTCATCCGGGCGCCGCCGATGTCGACGAGCTGGCCGATGAGCACCTCGATGCTCGTCGCGGGGTCGTCGCCGGCGCACGCGGCGATCGCCTGGAGGCGCTTGACGTAGCCGTGGTGGTCGGCGCCGAGCAGGTACACCTTGCGCAGGAAGCCGCGGTCCTTCTTCGACAGGTAGTAGGCGGCGTCGGCGGCGAAGTACGTGGGCTCACCGTTGGCCCGCACCATCACGCGGTCCTTGTCGTCACCGAAGTCGGTGGTCCGCAGCCACACGGCGCCGTCGGTGTCGTCGACGTGGCCCTGCTCCCGCAGCCGCGCGACGGCCTTCTCCACCGCGCCGGACCCGTGGAGCGTCCGCTCGGAGAACCACACGTCGAAGTGGACGTCGAAGTCCGCGAGCGTCTGCTCGATCTCCGCCAGCTGCAGCCGGTAGCCGGTGTCGCGGGCGGTGGCGACGGCCTCGTCCTCCGGCAGGTCGAGCAGGTCGGGGTGCTCGCGCAGCACCTGCTCGGCGAGGCCGGCGACGTACTCGCCGTTGTACCCGCCCTCGGGCACGGGCCGGCCGGCGGCACGGGCCAGCACGCTCGCGCCGAAGCGGTCCATCTGCGCCCCGGCGTCGTTGACGTAGAACTCGGTGGTGACGACGGCGCCCGCCGCACGGAGCAGCCGGGCGAGGGAGTCCCCGAGCGCCGCCCAGCGCGTGTGGCCGATGTGGAGCGGGCCCGTGGGGTTGGCCGAGACGAACTCGAGGTTGACGACCTCTCCGGCCAGGGTCTCGTTGCGCCCGTACGCCTCCCCCGCCTCGACGACGGAACGGGCGAGCCCACCGGCGCTCGCGGCGTCGACCCGCACGTTGAGGAACCCGGGCCCGGCCACGTCGACACCCGACACCCCGTCGACCTCGCGCAGCCGCGCCGCCAGGACCTCCGCGACCTCCCGCGGCGGACGGCCGGCCCGCTTGGCCAGCTGCAGCGCGACGTTCGTCGCCCAGTCGCCGTGCTCGCGGTTGCGGGGACGCTCCACGACGACGCTGCCGGGCACCTCGAGCGCGAGCTCGCCGGACTCCACGGCGGCGAGCAGGCACGAGCGGACGGCGGCGGCGAGGGTCTCGGGTGTCACGACCGACCAGCCTACGGGCGGCACGGCGGCGCCCTGCCCGGCTGCTAGTCTCTGGGACGCCCGGAGCCCCCGTAGCTCAGGGGATAGAGCACCGCCCTCCGGAGGCGGGTGCGCAGGTTCGAATCCTGCCGGGGGCACCCACTCAGCCGCCCTCCTCCCGTAGGTGAGCGACCGCCTCGTCGAGGGCCGACGCCATCGCCGAGACCGCCGCGACGGGCGGGCCACCCGCTCGTCACCCGCGCCCGCCGGCGCGCGGTCCGGCATCCTGGTCCCGTGAGCTCCTCCGACGTCCCGACCGTGGAGGCGCGCGCACGCACGGCGAGCGCGGACACACCGGCCGAGTCGGCGGCGCCGTGGCCGCGCTTCGCCGCCGCGGCACTCGTGTGCGGGTCCGCGGTCGCGCTGTTCGGGTTCCGCAGCCACGCCGTCGGGTGGCCGCTGCTGGCCGCGGGCGTGCTGCTCGCCGTCGTCGTGACACGGGGCGGGGACCGGGCCCTGCTCCGTCACCTCGCCGTCATCGCGGTCGCGCTGTTCGGCATCAGCCTGGTGCCGCTCAAGGCGGACATCAGCAACGCGGGCATCCTGCGCTTCGCGCTCGCGCTCGGCACCGCCGTCCTGCTGCCGTACGTCATGTCGCGGGTCTTCTGGCGCGAGGACGTCATCCGCTTCCCCGTCCGCACCGGCAAGGGCTGGGGCCGGTTCGAGTGGACGTACCTCGCGGTGGTCGTCGCGCTCGGCTACCTCGTGCTGCCGGTGTACTTCATCGGCTCCGGCGTCTACACGAACTGGCCGACGGTCGTGGAGACCGGCGACATCGTCCGGCTGTTCGTCGGCGTCAACGCCGTGGGGCTGTGGGACGAGCTCTTCTTCGTCTGCACCGTCTTCGCGCTGCTGCGCCAGCACTTCTCGTTCTGGCAGGCGAACCTCCTGCAGGCGACGGTCTTCGTCTCGTTCCTGTGGGAGCTCGGCTACCAGTCGTGGGGGCCGCTGCTGACGATCCCCTTCGCCGTGCTCCAGGGGTTCATCTTCTACCGGACGAAGTCGTTCCTGTACGTCCTCGTCGTGCACCTGTCGTTCGACCTGATCATCTTCATGATCCTCGTGCACGCGCACACGCCGTCGCTGTTCGACGTCTTCGTCACCGCGCCGCGCTGAGCCCGCCGGTCACCACTGACCGGCGACGTACTCCCAGTGCCACGGCTCGTACGGCCCGCCCCCGCCGCGGCGGGCCCAGGCGGGGTTGTCCCAACCGTGCTCGGGGGCGTTCTCGCGCAGCCACGAGTAGGCGGGCCCGGCCGACTCGACGCCGCCGCACAGGTCGACCGCGAGGCCCCAGCCGTGCTCCGAGGTGCCGGGCCGGGCGGCCAGCCCCGGCTTGCGGGCCTTGAGCGACTGCTGGGCCGCGTAGGAGCGGTAGCCGTCGGTCACGCACATGTCGCGCCCGAACTCCGCCCGGTAGGACTCGTTGAGCACCGCCAGGGAGACGGCCGCGTCCGCGCGGATCTCGCTCTTCCCGTCCCACAGGGTGCAGAGGAACTCGCCGTCCATGCGCCCGTTGGGCTGCTCGGTCTCCGGCGGGACGCCGTCGCAGCCGGGCAGCAGGCTGCGCTCGCCGCTGCGCGACGCCTGGCCGTCGTCGGCGACACGCAGCAGGCCGTCCTCGCCCGCGACCAGCGACGAGCCGGCGTCGATGTCGGCGAGGAGCGACTCCTGCGCGGGCTGCGCCGTGACGACGTCCGCGTCCTCGCGGACGAAGGTGGGGACGCTGCCCGCGGTCGCCGCGACGTCCGCGGTGACGGCGTAGCCGGCGGTGGCGGCGACGAGGGAGCCCACGACGAGGACCTGCGGCAGCCGGCGCCACGCCGACCCGCCCGCACGGGGTGCGGGCACGGCCGGGGCGGGCGTGCCCGCCCGGGACGCGACCGGGGTGGGACGGGGGGTGATGTCGTCGACCCACACGTCGTCCCCGCCCTCGAGCACGTGGTCGGCGAGGACTCGCTCGACCGGCGGCGCCACGGGCGGCACGACGGGGACGTCCGTCACCCGGGGCGCCCGCGTACGGGAGCGCACGGCGTCGGTGCGCTCGGCCGACCGCCGGGCGGCGTGCTCCGCGGCGCGCTCGGCGGCCCGGAGAGCACGGCGCGACGGCAGGGGCTGCTCGTCGGGGCGCGACAACGGCACGCTCTCTCCGGTCGTCTCGTGCACCGTGCGCGGCAGGCAGCGGTGGCGGGCGGGCCCCGAGGGGTCGGCTCGGGGTGGGGGTGGGGTCGTGCGGGGGCTGGGGGTGGGGCCGGGGTCGCGGGGCTGGGGCTCGCGACACCGTCGCGCTCGGCGGTCGGGGGTCCGCCCGTGGTTTGGGAACCGCTGGTCGTGGGTACCGGGGTCAGCGGGTCACGACAAGGTAACGACGACGTCCCGCCGATTCAAGTTGCCCTGTCACCAACCGCTCGGTAGGGGACGGCCCTCGTCGAAGCCGGAGCGCGACTGCACCCCCACCACCGAGCGGTCGGCGAAGGACCCGAGGTCGGACGCCCCGACGTACGTGCACGCGCTGCGCAGCCCGGACGTGATGTGGTCGAGCAGGTCCTCCACGCCCGGTCGGGCGGGGTCCAGGCGCATCCGCGAGGAGCTGATGCCCTCCTCGAAGAGCCCCTTGCGGGCCCGGTCGAACGCGGAGTCCTCGCGGGTGCGGGCCGTCACCGCCCGCTTGGACGCCATGCCGAAGCTCTCCTTGTACTCGCGGCCCTCGGCGTCGACGAGCAGGTCGCCGGGGCTCTCGTACGTGCCCGCGAACCACGACCCGACCATCACCTGCGAGGCGCCCGCCGCCAGGGCGAGCGCGACGTCGCGCGGGTGCCGCACCCCGCCGTCGGCCCACACGTGCGCGCCCACCTCGCGGGCCGCGCCCACGCACTCCAGGACCGCGGACAGCTGCGGGCGACCGACGGCCGTCATCATGCGCGTCGTGCACATGGCGCCGGGTCCGACGCCGACCTTGACGACGTCGGCGCCCGCGGCCACGAGGTCGCGGGTACCGGCGGCGGTCACGACGTTGCCCGCCACGAGCGGCACGTCCGGGGCGGCGCCCCGCGCCTCGGCCACGGCGCGCAGCGCGCTGTCCTGGTGCCCGTGCGCGGTGTCGACGACGACGACGTCGACCCCGGCCTCCACCATCGCCCGGGTGCGGCCCGCGACGTCGCCGTTGATGCCGACCGCCGCCGCGACGCGAAGCCGGCCCCGGTCGTCCAGCGCCGGGGTGTAGATCGTCGAGCGCAGGGCGCCGAGCCGGGTGACGGCGCCGGCGAGCCGACCGTCCGCCGCCACGACCGGCGCGAAGTGGTGCCGCGTTCCGGCGAGGACGTCGAAGGCCGCGCCCGGGCCGCCGCCCTCGCCCACGACGTCGTCGAGCCCGAGGGTCACGAGGTCGGTCGACATGACGTCGCGCACGGGGGTGTAGCGGTCGACCTGCCGGCAGTCGCGCGCGGTGACGACGCCGACGGGACGGCCGTCCTCGACGACGACCGCCGCGCCGTGGGCGCGCTTGGGCAGCAGGTGCAGGACGCTGAGGACGACGTCGTCCGGCGCGACCTCGACGGGGGTCTCCAGGCGCGGGTGCCGGTCCTTGACCCACCCGACCACGCCCGTGAGCACGTCCAGCGGCGTGTCCTGCGGCAGCACCGCGAGACCACCGCGCCGCGCCATCGTCTCGACCATGCGCCGCCCGGTGACGGCCGTCATGTTGGCGACGACGACGGGGACCGTGGCCCCGGTGCCGTCGACGGGGGTGAGGTCGACCGCCGAGCGGGACCCGACGCCGGAGCGCGACGGGACGAGGAAGACGTCGTCGTAGGTGAGGTCGTGAGGCGGCTGGTGGCCGGGCAGGAACTGCACGAGCACCCAGTGTGGGGCACGCGCGCTCCCCCGGGCACCGCGCCGCCCTCGCTACGGTGCGGGGCATGACGGCAGGACGGGGGTCCCGGCAGGGCGTCGTGGTCGAGCTGCGCGGCCTCACGAAGCGGTACGGCTCGGTGACGGCGGTCGACGGCCTCGACGCACGCGTCGAGCCCGGGCGGGTGACGGGCTTCCTCGGCCCGAACGGCGCCGGCAAGACGACGACGCTGCGGCTGCTCCTCGGCCTCGCGCGTCCCACCGCCGGCACGGCGGTGCTGGACGGCCGGCCCTTCGCGTCGCTGGACGACCCGGCGCGCCGCGTCGGGGCCGCGCTCGACGGCGGCGCGGCCGCACCCGCTCGCAGCGGGCGGGACCACCTGCGCTGGCTGGCGGCCGGCGCCGGCATCCCGACGGGCCGCTGCGACGAGGTGCTCGACCTCGTCGGTCTCACAGGGGCCGCGCGGCGACGGGTGGGCGGGTACTCCCTCGGCATGCGGCAGCGGCTGCAGCTGGCGGCGGCGCTGCTCGGCGACCCCGAGATGCTCGTGCTGGACGAGCCGGCCAACGGCCTGGACCCGCAGGGCATCGCGTGGCTGCGCGGGTTCCTGCGGGCCCTCGCCGCGGAGGGACGGACGGTGCTCGTCTCCAGCCACGTCCTCAGCGAGGTCGAGCAGACCGTCGACACGGTCCTCGTGCTGGCGGCGGGTCGGCTCGCCTACGCCGGGGAGCTCCGCGGCCTCGCCGGGCCGCCCGGCGTCGTGGTCGCCTCCCCCACCCCGGACCTGCTCGCCGAGGCGCTGCGGCCGGTCGGCGCGGTGGTGTCCGCGGACGGCGCCGACGGCCCGCCCGGCGCCCTCGTCGCGAGGGCCGCCGACCCGGGGGCGGTGCTGGACCCGGCGGTCGTCGGGGCCGCCGCCGCGCGCGCCGGCGTCGAGCTGCACCACCTCGCGCCGACCACCCAGCGCCTCGAGGACGCCTTCCTCCGGCTCGTCGCCCGCACCGAGGCCGAGGCGAGCCGTCGGACCCCGGTGCAGGAGGGTGCCGCGTGAGCCCGGCGCGCGCACTGGGTCGCGCGGTGCGGCTGGAGACGGTGAAGGCGCTGACGACGTGGGTGTGGTGGGGGCTGCTCGTCGTCGCCCTCGCGCTCGTGGCCGTCAACGTCGGCCTGGTCGCGGCCATCCTGCCCGTCGACGGCCAGCAGGGGCCCGACGGCTTCGGGCTGCCGCCGCTGGGCACGGCCGCGGGCCAGCTCGCGGTGCTCGGGTTCGGCTACCAGCCGGGCTACCTCATGGCCGCCGTCACCGGCGCGGTGCTCGCCGCGGGCGACTTCCGGAACCGGACCATGGCCCCGACGCTGCTCGTCGTCCCGTCCCGGGGTGCGGTGTCGGCGGGGAAGTCCGTGGTCGGGCTCGTGGTGGGTGTCGTCCACGGGCTCGCGGTGCAGGCGGTGTCGCTGCTGCTGCTCGCCGTCGTGGCGACGGCCCGCGGCCTCGACCTCGCACCGGCCGCCGACCTCGCGCGACCGCTCGTGCTGGGCGTCGCGGGGATCGCGGTCTGGGCGCTGCTCGGCGTCGCCTTCGGGCTGCTCGTGCGGAACCTCGTCGTGGCGGTCGTCGTGCTCGTGGTCGTGGTCTTCCTCGTCGACCCCCTCCTCGCCCTCGTGCTGGGGGGCGTCGGCGAGGTGGGGGGCGTCGACCTCGCCGAGGTCGGGGCCTACCTGCTGACGAACGCCTCGACGGCGGCCGTCGAGGGCTTCACCGGGGCGCAGCTGCTCCCGTGGTGGGGTGGCCTGCTCGTGCTGCTCGGCTGGGCGGCGGTCCTCACCGGCGCCGCGTCGGTGGTGAGCCTGCGCCGCGACGTGGGGTGAGCCGCGTCACGGTCGGCCGGGCGGGCCTGCGCCGACCGGCCCGGCCCGGGACGCGGGTCTAGGCTGGCCGCCGCGAGCCGACACAACAGCGTGCAGGGAAGAAGGCGATCCGCGCCGTGTCACAGCAGACCCCGGCAGACGACCCGATGACGGGCTTCGGACCCAACGAGTGGCTGGTCCAGGAGCTCCAGGAGGCGTACCGGAAGGATCCGTCGTCGGTGTCCCCGGAGTGGCGCGAGTTCTTCGGCGACGAGTCGTCGACGGCCGGCGGGTCGAACGGCGGGTCGAACGGCGGCGCGGACGACGCGGACGCCGGCGCTGCCGACGCGACGGCGCGCGAGCCGGAGCGGGCGACGCCCGAGCAGAAGCAGCCCGAGCAGAAGCAGCCCGAGCAGAAGCAGCCCCAGCAGAAGCAGCCCCAGCAGAAGCAGCCCGAGCCCGAGCCCCGCCGCGAGCAGGCGGCGGCTCCGGAGGCACGGCAGTCCCAGCAGCAGAAGCCCCAGCAGGAGGGTCGTCCGGTGTCGTCCAGGCAGTCCGCCCCGTCGCCCAGCGCGTCCGGCGAGGAGGGCCCGGTCGAGCCGGCGCGCCTCAAGGGCCCGGCGGCCCGCGTCGTCACCAACATGGAGTCCAGCCTCGCCGTCCCGACCGCGACGAGCGTCCGCGCGGTGCCGGCGAAGCTGCTCATCGACAACCGCATCGTGCTCAACAACCACCTCGCCCGCGCACGCGGCGGCAAGGTGTCGTTCACGCACCTCATCGGCTTCGCCCTCGTCGAGGGCCTGCGCGAGCTGCCCGAGATGAACTGGGCGTACGCCGAGGTCGACGGCAAGCCCGGCATCCTGCGCAGCAGCGACGTCAACCTCGGCATCGCGATCGACCTCGCGAAGCCCGACGGCACGCGCCAGCTCCTGGTCCCGGCCATCAAGCGCGCCCAGTCGATGGACTTCGCCCAGTTCTGGGCCGGCTACGAGGACGTGGTCCGGCGCGCCCGGTCCGGCTCGCTGACGGTCGAGGACTTCCAGGGCACGACCGTCAGCCTCACGAACCCGGGCACGATCGGCACCGTCCACTCCGTCCCCCGCCTCATGCAGGGCCAGGGCGCCATCATCGGCGTCGGCGCGCTGGAGTACCCCGCGGAGTACGCGGGCGCGAGCGAGGAGACCCTCGCGCGCCTCGCCGTCAGCAAGACCATCACGCTGACGAGCACGTACGACCACCGCATCATCCAGGGCGCGCAGTCCGGGGACTTCCTGCGGCTGCTGCACCGCAAGCTGCTTGGCGAGGACGGCTTCTACGAGCGGGTGTTCGCGAGCCTACGGGTCCCCTACGAGCCGATCCGCTGGGTGCGCGACGTCTCGGTGTCCGACGACGACCAGGTCAACAAGACCGCGCGCGTCGTCGAGCTCATCCACGCCTACCGCGTGCGCGGGCACCTCATGGCCGACACGGACCCGCTGGAGTACCGCCAGCGCAAGCACCCGGACCTCGACGTGCAGACCCACGGGCTCAGCCTGTGGGACCTCGACCGCACGTTCCCCACGGGCGGCTTCGGCGGCAGCCCGACCATGAAGCTGCGCGACATCCTCGGCGTGCTGCGCAACTCCTACTGCCGCACGGTCGGCATCGAGTACATGCACATCCAGAACCCCGAGGAGCGGCGCTGGATCCAGGACCACGTCGAGCACGGCCACGACAAGCCCTCGCGCGAGGAGCAGCTGCGCATCCTCGGCCGCCTCAACGCGGCGGAGGCGTTCGAGACCTTCCTGCAGACGAAGTTCGTCGGGCAGAAGCGGTTCAGCCTCGAGGGCTCGGAGTCGATCATCCCGATCCTCGACCAGGTGCTCAGCGACAGCGCCGACGCCGGCCTCGACGAGGTGTGCATCGGCATGGCGCACCGCGGCCGCCTCAACGTGCTCGCCAACATCGCCGGCAAGACGTACGGGCAGATCTTCGCGGAGTTCGAGGGGCAGCAGGACCCGAAGACGGTCCAGGGCTCCGGCGACGTCAAGTACCACCTCGGCACCGAGGGCACCTTCACCGCGCCGTCGGGCGCGCAGACCAAGGTGTACCTCGCGGCGAACCCGTCGCACCTGGAGGCCGTCAACCCGGTGCTCGAGGGCATCGCGCGGGCCAAGCAGGACCGCATCAACCTCGGCGGGTCGAGCTTCCCCGTCCTGCCCGTCCTCATCCACGGCGACGCGGCCTTCGCCGGGCAGGGCGTGGTCGCGGAGACCCTCAACCTGTCGCAGCTGCGCGGGTACCGCACGGGCGGCACCGTCCACCTCATCGTCAACAACCAGGTGGGCTTCACCACCGCGCCGCAGGCGAGCCGGTCGTCGTACTACGCGACCGACGTCGCCCGCATGATCCAGGCGCCGATCTTCCACGTGAACGGCGACGACCCGGAGGCGTGCGTGCGCGTCGCGGCGCTCGCCTTCGAGTACCGGCAGAAGTTCGCCAAGGACGTCGTCGTCGACATGATCTGCTACCGCCGGCGCGGCCACAACGAGGGTGACGACCCCTCGATGACGAACCCGCTCATGTACACCCTCATCGAGGGCAAGCGCAGCGTCCGCAAGCTGTACACCGAGTCCCTCATCGGCCGCGGCGACATCACGGTCGAGGAGGCCGAGGCGGCGCTGCGCGACTACAGCGACCAGCTCGAGCGCGTGTTCAAGGAGGTCCGCGAGGCGACCCGGCAGCGGCAGGGCGAGGCCGACCAGCAGCGGTCTGCGGCCGGCCTGGAGCTGCCGAGCGCGCAGGTGCAGGACGACGCGGAGCCCGCGGACACCCGCGCGACCGCGGTGAGCGAGGAGCTCGTCCACCGCGTCGGCGACGCGTTCGCCACACCCCCGGACGGCTTCTCCCCGCACCCCAAGCTGTCGCCGCTGCTCGAGCGGCGCCGGCAGATGTCGCGCGACGGCGGCATCGACTGGGCCTTCGGCGAGCTGCTCGCCTTCGGCTCGCTCGTGTCCGAGGGCACCCCGGTCCGCCTCGCGGGCCAGGACTCCCGGCGCGGCACGTTCGTCCAGCGCCACGCCGTCCTCATCGACCGGCAGAGCGGGGCGGAGTGGGCACCGCTGTCGGCGCTGTCCGACGACGCGCGGTTCTGGGTGTACGACTCGCTGCTCAGCGAGTTCGCGGCCATGGGCTTCGAGTACGGGTACTCCGTCGAGCGGCCGGAGACCCTCGTGCTGTGGGAGGCGCAGTTCGCGGACTTCGCCAACGGCGCGCAGACGGTCGTCGACGAGTTCATCGCCGCGGGCGAGCAGAAGTGGGGCCAGCGCAGCAGCGTCGTGCTCCTGCTCCCCCACGGCTACGAGGGCCAGGGCCCGGACCACTCCTCGGGCCGCATCGAGCGCTACCTGCAGATGTGCGCCGAGGACAACATGACGGTGGCGGTGCCGAGCACGCCCGCGTCGTACTTCCACCTGCTGCGCCGGCAGGCGTACGCGAAGCCACGTCGACCGCTCGTGGTGTTCACGCCGAAGTCGATGCTGCGGCTCAAGGCGGCGACCAGCGCGGTGCAGGACTTCACGACGGGCGGCTTCCGGCCCGTCGTCGACGACGCGTCCGTCTCCGACCCCTCGCAGGTCGACCGCGTCCTGCTGTGCAGCGGCAAGGTGTTCTACGACCTGCAGGCCGCACGCGCGAAGGCCGGCGACGAGCGCACCGCGATCCTGCGCCTGGAGCAGGTCGCGCCGCTGCCGCGGCAGGAGCTGCTGGAGGCGGTCGGGCGCTACCCCGCCGAGGCGTCGCTCGTGTGGGTGCAGGAGGAGCCGGAGAACCAGGGCCCGTGGACCTTCGTGGCCATGCAGACCCACGACATGCTGCAGGGCCGGCCGCTGCACCGCGTCGCGCGTCCCGCGTCGGCCTCGCCCGCGACGGGCTCGGCCCGCCGGCACGCCGACGAGCAGGCGCGGCTCGTCGAGCAGGCGCTGGCGCGCTGAGGGTGGCCGACGACCGGCAGCAGGGGCACGACGGGCGCGACGCCCGGGTCGACGTCGCGCTCTGCGTGCTCGGTGACGAGCTCGTCGCCGGGCGCGGTGACGCGCGCGCCCTCGGGTGGGTGGGTCGGGTCGTCGCCCGCACGCCCCAGGAGTCCTTCCGCATCACGTCGTACCCGCTCGCGGTGCCGGGCGAGACGACGACCGGCACGGCCGCGCGGTGGGAGGCCGAGACGGCGCCGCGGCTCGGTGAGCGGGGCCGTCTCGTGCTCGCGCCCGGCCGCGCCGACGCCCGGGAGGGCGTGACCGTGGCCCGCAGCCGGCTCAACGTCGCCAACGTCGTCGACGCGGCGCAGAACCGGGGCCTGCCCGTCATGGTCGTCGGGCCGCCCCCTGTGCTGCCCGACGGTCCCGACGCCGCGCACGCCCGCGCGGTCGGGGAGCTGTCCGCGGCGTACGCGGACGTGTGCGACCGGCGCCGCGTGCCCTACGTCGACACCCACGGCGCCCTCCGGGGTCACGAGGACTGGCTGCGGGACGTCGCCGCCTCCGACGGGCGGGTCCCGGGGCAGGCGGGCTACGGCCTGCTCGCGTACCTCGTCCTCCACGGCGGCTGGTACGCCTGGTGGGGGGTCGAGCCGCCGGCCTGACGTCCGGCGGCTCGACCGGTCCAACCCCGGTCTGGTGCGGCGCGCGCGACCGGTCGGCTCAGGGCGCCACCTTCTGCATGAGGCGGGCGGAGTCGTAGATGGTGCGGAAGCCCGTGCAACGCTCCCCGTCGCGGTCGATGACCGTCACGCCGGTGTACGTCACCTCGTGGCCGCCTGGACGCACCGCGTCCGTCGTCCACTCCAGCGCGGAGCGGTTCTCCCCCTCCGTCACCTGCGTGAAGGTGGTCGACAGCCGGTCGAACTGCCCGACGTACTCCCGGAAGAGCTCGCGGATGCCGTCCTGGCCCTGCCGGGGGCCGTGCCCGTCGATGCTCAGCACCTCGGCGTCGTCGGTGAAGAGCCCGGCGAGCCCGTCGAGGTCCCCGTCCTGCTCGACCTTGCGCAGCGCGGCGATGAAGCGCCGCGTGGTCTCGTCGCGCACCTCGTGGTCCACGTGTCCTCCTCGTGCCCCGAGCAGGGGCGGGTCGGCTGCCGCCGGGCCGACGGCCCGGCCGACGGGGAGGTACCCCGGATCGCCCGGCGGGACACACCCGCCTGCGGCTGGTAGACCGACGCCATGGTCGCCGTCGTCGTCAGCCAGCCGTCCCCCGACGACCCGCTCGCCGCCCTCGAGGTCCTCGACACGGCCCCCGAGCCGGTCGAGGCCCCGCCGCCGGACTGGGTGCCGGTCACCGTCCGGGCCGCGTCGCTCAACCACCACGACGTGTGGAGCCTGCGGGGGGTGGGGCTGCCCGCCGAGCGCATGCCGATGGTGCTCGGCACCGACGCGGCCGGGGTCGGCCCCGACGGGGAGGAGGTCGTGGTCCACGGCGTCGTCTCCGACCCCGCGTGGACGGGTGACGAGACCGAGGACCCGCGCCGCTCGCTGCTGAGCGAGCGCTGGCCCGGCACGTTCACCACGACCGTGCACGTGCCGCGGCGCAACCTCGTGCCGAAGCCCGCGGGGCTGTCGTTCGAGGAGGCGGCGTGCCTGCCGACGTCGTGGCTGACGGCCTATCGGATGCTCTTCACCAAGGCCGGGGCCGCGCCGGGGCAGACGGTGCTCGTGCAGGGGGCGGGCGGCGGCGTCGCCACGGCGCTCGTCAGCCTCGGCGCGGCCGCCGGGCTGCGCATGTGGGTGACGAGCCGCGACGAGGGCAAGCGCCGGAGGGCGCTGGAGCTCGGCGCGGACGCGGCGTTCCCCAGCGGGGAGCGGCTGCCGGAGCGGGTCGACGCCGTCATGGAGACCGTCGGCGAGGCGACGTGGTCGCACTCGCTGCGCGCGCTGCGCCCGGGCGGCGCGGTCGTGGTGTCGGGGGCCACGTCCGGGGCCATGCCGCCCGCGGACCTGCAGCGGGTCTTCTTCCTGCAGCTGCGGGTGCTCGGCTCGACCATGGGCACCCGCGAGGAGCTCGGCCGGCTGCTGCGGCTGTGCGCGAGCAGCGGCGTGCGTCCGCTCGTCGACAGCGTCCTGCCCATGGCGGACGCCGCCGACGGGTTCGCACGCATGGTGTCCGGCGAGGTCGTCGGCAAGGTCGTGCTCGTGCCCTGAGCGCGCCGCGACGGCTCCCGGGCGCCGTTCAGCCCGCGAGGTGGCGCGCGAGCACGGCGAGGTCGGCGACGAGCGCGGCGAAGGCCTCCTCGCGCTGCTCCTCCGGCCCGCGCAGGATCGAGGACGGGTGGACCGTCGGCAGCACGAGGCGCCTCCCGGCGACGGTGTCGCGCTCCTCCAGGCGCCCGCGCTCCTTCGTCACGCGGAACGAGGGCCCGAGCAGGGTCTTGCCCGCGGTCGCGCCGAGCGCGACGAGCACGTCCGGCTCGACGGCGGCGACCTCGGCCTCCAGCCACGGCCGGCACGCGACCATGTGGGCGAGCTCGGGGGTCTGGTGGATGCGCCGGTTGCCGCGCGGCTCGAAGCGGAAGTGCTTGACGGCGTTGGTCACGTAGACGTCGGCGCGCGCGACGCCGGCCTCGTCGAGCGCGCGCTGCAGCAGCCGCCCCGCGGGCCCGACGAAGGGGATGCCCTGCCGGTCCTCGACGTCCCCGGGCTGCTCGCCGACGAGGACGGCGCGGGCGCGCGGGTTGCCCGCGGACACGACGACCTGGGTGGCGGGCTCCCACAGCTCGCAGCCACGGCAGCCAGTCGCCGCCGCCCGCAGGGCGTCGACGTCGGCGTCGGGCGGCACCCACTGCTGGGCACCGGGACGCTCGGGGGCCGGTGTCGTCGGCGTCATGCCCCGAGCCTGCAGGTCAGGGCTCAGCCGGGCACGTCGGGACGGCCCGGACGGGGGCGCAGGCGACCGGGTCGGGGCAGCAGCCGGAGCCGGACCACGGCGAGGACCGCGTCGTCGGCGACCGCACCGAAGAGCCACGAGTCGCTGCCGGCACCGGTGCTGTCGCGCTCCAGCCACCAGCCGCCGTCCTCGCGGTGCACCGCGCGCTTCACGCCGGTGCCGCGACCGCCGGGCAGGTCGGCGACGACGACGTCGCCGACCCGCGGCGACGCGCCCGCACGGGCGAGCACGAGGTCGCCGTCGCCGAGCGTCGGCTCCATCGAGACGCCCCGGACGCGCACGAGCAGCCAGCGACGGGGGCGGCTCGCGCCGGGGCGCGGCCTCGGGGTCACGCGGGTACTGTCGCAGGCGTCCGGTGTGGGCGTCCCGCCCCCGGACCACACGCCTGCCGGAAGGATGCGCATCTCATGACCCGTTCCTGGATCGTCGAGGCCGCGGCGCACTGCGACCTGCCGTGCGGGGTCTACGACCCCGCGCAGGCCCGCATCGAGGCCGAGTCCGTCAAGGGCTGCATGACGAAGTTCCACGGCTCCGACGACGCCGACTTCAAGCAGCGCGCCATCCAGATCAAGGAGGAGCGCGCGGACCTCGTCAAGCACCACCTGTGGGTGCTGTGGACGGACTACTTCAAGCCGCCGCACTTCGAGAAGTACCCGCAGCTGCACGAGCTGTTCAACGAGACCACCAAGCTCGCGGGCGCCAGCGGCGTCAAGGGCAGCACGGACCCCGCGGTCGCCGACCAGCTGCTCGGCAAGATCGACGAGATCGCCGAGATCTTCTGGGAGACCAAGAAGGCCGCTGCCTGAGTCGCACCGCGACCTCGTAGCCTGACGGACGCCGCCCCGCACGGGGCGGCGTCCGTCGCACGTCCGAGGAGGACCCGCACCGTGGTGACCGCGTGAGCTACGACGTGCTGTTCGTGCCGCGCCGGCCCGGCCAGGACTGGGACGAGGCGCTTGACGCCGCCGAGGCCCGCGACGCCGTCGAGGAGCCGCTCGGCGCGGAGCGCCTCGCGCAGTGGGAGCGCGTGCTGCGCCGTCTGCGCGAACGGGCGGGCGACGTCGCCGTCAGCACCTCCGACGACACCGCCGAGGCCGTCCACGCCTCGGGGCTGCAGGTGTGCCTGTTCCCGCACGAGGCGGCGGTGTCGTTCCCCGTCCGCGACCGGGCCGACGCCGCGTCGTTCCACGACCTCGTCGTCGACGTCGTCGGCATCGTCGAGCAGGAGACGGCGCTGCAGGCCTACGACGCCCAGTCCGCCACGAGCTTCGACGGCGACCTCCACCTCGAGGGCCTGGACGCCGACCGGCCGGACGAGCCCGACGAGCCCGACGGGCCCGACGGGCCCGACGGGTCACGCGAGCCCGCAGGGCCCGACGGTTCACGGGAGCCCGACGAGCGGCCCGGTGCGACCGGTCCCGCCGACCGGGCTCCGGAGCCCGACGCCGCAGCCGGCGCGGCCCCCGCCCCGGACCCGGCGACGCAGGCCGAGGCGCAGGTGGCGACCCTGCGGCGCACCGCCCTGCGCTACACGGGCCTCGGCGCGGTCATCCTCGCGGTCGGCCTGCTGCTGCGCGGCAGCGGCTCGACCGGGTTCCTCGTCGACGTCACCCTGCTGCTCGGGGCCTTCGACCTCGCCATCGGGGGCTTCTCGTGGCTGCAGTACCGACGGCGCCGCGACGCGCTCGCGGCACAGGGCGCCGGCACGCCGGGGCCGTCGGCCGAGAACCGGGAGCCGGACGGCGGGGCCGGCACCGACGGTCCCGAGCCCGACGGCACCGACGGCACCGACGGCGACAGCGACGGCGGCGACGGCGGCGACGGCGGCGACAGCGACGGCCGGGCGAGGCCGTGACCGCGGCCCCGGCGGAGCGGGTCGCGGTGCGGGTCCGCGCGGTCGGCTCCGAGGAGACGGCTCTCGTGGCGCGCTGCGGCCGTCTCGTCGCGGCGGTGTACGGCGACGAGCGGCTGGTCGCCGACGAGGAGGGCTACCTGCGGGTCGTCGCGGACGCGGCCCCCAGGGCCGCCGAGGCGGTGCTGCTGGCGGCCCTCGCCGGGCCGGAGCTCCTCGCGAGCGCGACGTACGCGACCGCGGGCAACCGGTGGGCCGAGCTCGCCCGTCCCGGCGAGGCCGAGATGCGGATGCTCGCGGTGGCGCCGGCCGCCCGTGGGCGCGGCGTCGGCAGGCTCGTCACGCAGCACTGCCTGGACCGGGCCCGCGACGAGGGGCTCACCCGGTTCGTGCTGTCGAGCGGGCCCCGCATGACCGGCGCCCACCGCATGTACGAGGGCATGGGCTTCCGTCGGACGCCGGAGCGCGACTGGTCCCCCGGCCCCGGCATCGACCTCGTGACGTACGCCTACGAGCTCTAGCGGTGCGGCGGGCCCGGCCGGGCCGGAACCGGCCGACACCCGGGGCCGGGCGGACGGCCCGTCAGGCGACGAGACCGAGGCGGCGCAGCTCGACCTGCAGGTCGTGGGGGTTGCTCGAGGCGTGGCGGGCGTCCTCCAGCGTGATGACGCCGTCGCGGATGAGCTGCACGAGGTGCTGGTCGAAGGTCTGCATGCCGTAGTAGCCGCCCTCCTTCAGCAGGTCGTGGATCGTCGAGGTCTTGTCGGGGTCGACGATGGCGTCGGCGACGCGGCCGGTGTTGACCGCCACCTCCATGACGACGCAGCGACCCTGCCCGTCGGCGCGGGGCACGAGGCGCTGGCAGATGATGCCGCGCAGCGCGCCGGCGAGCGCGAGCCGCACCTGCTTCTGCTCGTGCGGCGGGAAGAAGTCGATGACGCGGTTGACCGTCTCCTGCGCGTCGGTGGTGTGCAGCGTCGACATGACGAAGTGGCCGGTCTCCGACGCGGCGAGCGCGGCCTTGACCGTCTCGTGGTCGCGCATCTCGCCGACGAGGATGACGTCGGGGTCCTGGCGCATCGCCGCCCGCAGCGCGGTCGCGAAGTCGGCGGTGTCCAGGCGCACCTCGCGCTGGTTGATCATGGAGAGGTTGTCGGTGTGGATGACCTCGATGGGGTCCTCGATGGTGACGACGTGGACCTCGCGGTTGGTGTTGATGTGGTCGATCATCCCGGCGAGGGTCGTCGTCTTGCCCGAGCCCGTCGGACCCGTCACGAGCACGAGGCCACGGGGCTCCAGCGCGAGCCGGGCGATGACGTCGGGCAGGCCGAGGTCGGTCAGCGGGATCGCGCCCACCGACACCCGGCGGAACACGAGGCCCGCGGAGCCGCGCTGGCGGAACGCGTTGACGCGGAAGCGGCCGACGCCGGGGATCGAGTAGGCGAAGTCGGCCTCGTTGCGGGTGCGGAACTCCGCGAGGAGGTCCTCCCGCAGCACCTCGCCGACCATGTGCTCGGTGTCACCGGGGGTGAGGGCCCGCGCCTGCACCTTGCGCAGGCTGCCGTCGATGCGGATGCGCGGCGGCGAGCCGACCTTGCAGTGCAGGTCGGAGCCGCGCAGCTCGACGAGGGCGCGCAGGAAGGGCACGACGCTCAGTGGGGTCTCGCTCACACGGGTGCCATCGGCCCCCGGTCCCGCGCCCTTGACGCACCGGCCCGCCGGTACCCCCGACCGGACGACCGCGACGGGCCGAGGCGGCCCGGCGGTCGCGGTGCGTCACTCCAGGACGACGAGCAGGTCACCCTCCTGGACGACGTCCCCGGGCTCCACGGCGACGCGGCTCACCCGTCCGCCGACCTCCGGCAGGACGGGGATCTCCATCTTCATCGACTCGAGGAGCACCAGCTGGGTGGCGGGCTCGACCCGGTCGCCGACCGCGACGTCGACGCTCAGCACGTTGGCCACCATCTCGGCGCGCACCTCTTCCATGGGACCATCGTGCCGGACGAAGCGGGACCGCCGAGCACGGGCGGCCCGCGCCGAGGACGACACCCCGAGGAGGGCTGGCATGAGCAAGCGCGCCCGCAAGCGCCGCGCCCGCAAGAAGAACGGCGCGAACCACGGCAAGAAGCCGAACGCCTGAGACCGCTCAGACGCACGAGGGCCCGGTCACCGTCGCGGTGACCGGGCCCTCGTGCTGTGCGGGACCGCTGGACGACCCGGGCGCCTCAGACATCCCATGGGGTAGCGGGGTCAAGCGGCGAGGGCGTGGTGGTGTGCCCAGGCAGTGGTCTCGTCGTAGAGGGTCCCGGTTTTGAGGCAGCCGTGGAGGATGCCGACGAGACGGTTGCCGAGCTGTCGGAGAGCGGCGTGGTGTCCGGTGCCGCGGGCGCGGATGGTGTCGTAGTAGACGCGGGCCCCTGCTGAGGCGGTGAGGGCGCAGAAGGCCCACTGGTGGACGGCGTCGGCCAGGCGCCGGTTGCGGGCGTAGCGGGCCAGCACGACGTGGCGTTTGCCGGAGGCGCGGGTGATGGGGCTGGTGCCGGCGTAGTTCTTCCGGGCTCGGGCGTCGCTGTAGCGGTGGGGGTCGTCCCCGAACTCGGCGAGCACCCGGGCGGCGAGGACCGTCCCGAGGCCGGGCTGGCTGAGGTAGGTCTCAGCGGCCGGGTGCTGGCCAAAACCCTCACCGACCACCTGCTCGAGCTCGTCGATCTGCTCGACCAGGCCGGCGATGAGGCGGACCTGGCTGGTCACGATCGCCGCGTAGGCGCGTTCCACCGCTGGTGGCTGTCGCAGGGCCGGGGCCCGCAGCAGCCGGATCAGCTCGCTGGTCTTTGCGTCGATGTCGCGACGTCGCGCGCGGCGCAGCGCCCCGCTGATACCGGTCCTCGTGAGGCGAGCCGCCCGGTCGGGGTCCGGGGCCTTGCCGAGCAGCTCCAACGCATCCGATGCGGTGAGGTCGGCGAAGGCGGTGAGAGCGGCAGGGAAGAACTCCCGCAGCGCCGAGCGCAGCCGCAGGACGTGGCGTTGCCGGTCCCAGATCAGGGACTGGTGGGTGCGGGCGAGCAGCTTCAACGCCTCCGCCTGCTCGCTGTCACCGGCGACCGGACGGTGGTGGTCCCGGTCCAGCCGGACGACCTCCGCCAGGACGTGCGCGTCACCGGCGTCGGACTTCGCCCCCGACGTCGAGTGCCGCTCCCGGTAACGGGCCACCGACATCGGGTTGATCGCGAACACCTGGTAGCCGGCCGCGAGGAGCGCCTGCACCCACGGGCCCCGGTCGGTCTCGATCCCGACGACGACCCGGTGCCGGACCAGGCCCGCCTCGGGGTCGACCCACTCCTCGTCCAGATGATCGGCGAGCAGGGTGTGCAGCCGGCTGATGCCCTCCATGCCCTCCGGCAGCCGCGCCCTCACCAGCCGCCGGCCCTGTTCGTCAAGGATCTCCACGTCGTGGTGGTCCTCGGCCCAGTCATCCCCTACGAACAGCACATTCGCCTCCCGACCCGCTCGTCCCGGCACTCGGTCAGGCCACCCACAAGACGCTCGACCTGGCCTCCCGGCCTTCCTCTCGGCAGCGTGGAGGAGGCAGCCGCCGACCTAATGGTCAAGTGCTCACGCAGCCCCCTCACGACAGAAGCCGACGGGCACGTCATCCCATCAGAGGTCACGCCTCCTCACGACCGGCAGGCGCACGATCTGAGGCTAGGACTATGGCGTCCAGGCGGCGAGAGTGCTGACCTGCCGGCCGCTACCAGAGCCGAGCCTGCCACCAGCGGTGACCCGCTCGACAGCCCCCATTAGGCGTCGGCGGCCTGCTGGCGCGCCTGGTCGAGCCGGGCGAGCACCCGCTGGCGCAACCCGTCGGGGGCGGTCTCCGAGCACGAGCGCGACACGAGCGCCTTGACGGCCCGCTCGACGCCGGCCTCGTCGAGGCAGGGGGCGCACTCGTCGAGGTGGACGCGGATCTTGTCCTTGACCTCGGGCGTCAGCTCGCCGTCGATGTACTCGTAGAGCCGGTCCAGCGCGTCGGCGCAGTCGGTCTCGTGCGGGTTGCCGCAGCTCATCGGGCGACCTCCTCGTCGCGCTCCGGACGGATGAAGCCCCGCTCGAGGGCGTAGTCGGTGAGCTGCTCCCGCAGCTGCCGGCGACCACGGTGCAGCCGGGACATGACCGTCCCGATCGGCGTGCCCATGATCTCGGCGATCTCCTTGTAGGCGAAGCCCTCGACGTCCGCGTAGTACACGGCCATCCGGAAGTCCTCGGGGATGTTCTGCAGCGCCGCGCGCACGTCGGAGTCCGGCAGCGCGTCCAGGGCCTCGACCTCCGCCGAGCGCAGGCCGCTGGAGGTGTGCGACTCCGCCCGCGCGAGCTGCCAGTCCGCGATCTCCTCGGTCTGCTGCTGCTGCGGCTGCCGCTGCTTCTTGCGGTAGGAGTTGATGTACGCGTTGGTGAGGATGCGGTACAGCCACGCCTTGAGGTTCGTGCCGGGGCGGTACTGGTGGAAGGCGGCGTACGCCTTGGCGAACGCCTCCTGCACGAGGTCCTCGGCGTCGGCGGGGTTGCGCGTCATGCGCAGCGCGGCCGAGTACAGCTGGTCGACGTACTGCATGGCCTCGGCCTCGAAGCGGGCGCGGCGCTCCTCGGGGGTCTCCTCGACGGGAGCCCTGCTGGTGTCCTCGGCCATGGTCGCCGAGGCTATCCGCCGGAACGGCAGCCCAGCGATTCGGGTCGTGCCGCCTCCGGGGGCCTGTCCCACCGCCTCCGCGGTCGCTCCGGCTGCTGTCATGGTGTCGGCAACGGCGCCACCACGGCGCGTGTTCCCGCGGCGGCGCCGGGGCGGGATCAGCCGAACAGCTCACCCGTCACGGGGTCGACGACGCCCACGAGGTCGGCGTCGGCGGGACGCTCGAGCAGCGCCGGGGAGTCGTTGCGCACGTTGCCGACGGCCGGCTGGACCGGGCGCGGCACGAACCGCCCGACCGGCAGGTCCTCGAGCAGGCCGAGCGCGTCGGCCGCGGGCACGCCCCGGTCCAGCCAGCGTCCCCACGCCTGCGTCGGCAGCACGACCGGCATGCGGTCGTGCACACCGCGCAGGGCGTCCTCGGCGTCGGTCGTGAGCACGGTGACGGTGCCGAGCCACGCCCGCGGGTCCTCCGGGTCGTCGACGTCGGCGTCGCGCCACCACGAGTACAGCCCGGCCAGGCCGACGACGCCTCCCTCCGGCGGCGACATGAAGAACGGCTGCTTGCGCGCCTTGCCGGTGCCGCTGCGCGCGGCCGGGACGGCCTGCCACTCGTACCAGCCGTCCGCGGGCAGCACGCAGCGGCGGGACCCGACGAGCGATCGGTAGGCGGGCTTCTCCCCGACCGTCTCGACCCGGGCGTTGATCATGCGGTTGCCGACGGAGGGGTCCTTGGCCCACGACGGCACGAGACCCCAGCGCATGGCCCGCAGCCGCGCCGGCGCCCCACCCGCGGCCTCGTCGTCCTCGCGCGGCGCCACGAGGGCCGCGACCTGCTGCTGCGGCGCGACGTTGAACGAGGGCCGCAGCGCCTCGCGGTCCGCGGGCGACGGCGGCGCGACCTCGACGCCGGTGGCGAGCACCTCCTCGACGAGGTCCTCCGGGCTGCGGGACGCCGCGTACCTGCCGCACACGGCGCCCACTGTGCCACCGGGCGCCGACGGTCCGGGCCGACGGGCGCGCCGACGGGGCGCGCCGACGGTCGGGGCCCGGTCCGGCGGGTGCCGGGCGACCCGCCGTGACCAGCAGGTGTGCGACACGTCGCGCGCCGCGCCGGTCACGGGCAGGATGAGCGCCATGTTCCGACGGATCGCTCGCCCGCTGCTGGCCGCCGTGTTCGTCTCCTCCGGGGTCGACGCGCTGCGCAACCCCGACCTGCACGCCAAGCGTGCCGCGCGGCTCTCCACAGCCGCGGCGGAGCGCTTCGGCACCCCCGACGACCCCGTGCTCCTCACCCGGGTCAACGGCGGGGTGCAGGTGGCCGGCGGCCTGGGGCTCGCCACGGGCGTCGCGCCGCGGACCTCCGCGCTCGCCCTCGCCGCCTCGCTCGTGCCCACCACGTACGCCGAGCACGCCTTCTGGGAGCACCCCAAGGAGGAGCAGAAGACCGAGCGCGCGCGCTTCCTCACCAACGTGGGGCTGCTCGGCGGGCTGCTGCTCGTCGCCGACGCGCCGTACGCGCAGGAGCGCGCGGTGCGCAAGGCGAAGAAGGCCCGCAAGGCCGAGGCGAAGGCGGCCGCCCGGGAGAAGCACAGCAAGGCCGTCGAGAAGGAGGCGGCCGCGCAGGCCAAGGCCGCCGCCAAGGTCGAGGCGCGCGCCGCCAAGGTGCAGGCGAAGGCCGAGAAGGCCGAGGCCAAGCTGCGCAAGCGGGCGGGGGACGACGACTGACCGTGCCGCCCTCGCCCGACTGGCCGGCACCCACGCCCGGCCGCCCGGTCGACGCGACGGTCCGCCTGCCCGGCTCCAAGTCGCTCACCAACCGCTACCTCGTCCTCGCGGCGCTCGCCGACGAGCCGTCGCGCCTGCGCCGGCCGCTGCGTTCGCGCGACACGCTGCTCATGGCGGAGGCGCTGCGGCGGCTGGGCGCGTCGGTCGTCGACGAGCCGTCCACGAGCGACCCCGACGGCCCGCCGGACTGGGTCGTGACGCCGCTGCCCCGGCCCGAGGACGGCCCCGGGACGGACACGGCGCCCGTCGACGTCGACTGCGGCCTCGCCGGCACCGTCATGCGCTTCCTTCCGGCCGTCGTCGCGGTCTCCGGCCGCACCGCGCACCTGCACGGCGACCCGCGGCTGCACGAGCGGCCCGTCGCGCCCCTGCTGCAGGCGCTGCGCGACCTGGGCGTGCACGTCGAGGACACCGGCGGCGGCTTCCCCGCGACCGTCCACGCCGGGCCGGTGCCCACCGGCGGCGCGGTCGACCTGGACGCGAGCGCGTCCAGCCAGTTCCTGTCCGGCCTGCTGCTCGCGGCGCCGCGCATGCGCGACGGGCTCACGGTCCGCCACGTCGGCGCGGACGTGCCGTCCCGGCCGCACGTCGCCATGACGGTGGAGAACCTCCGCGACGTCGGCGTCGTCGTCGACGACTCCGAGGAGTCGGTGTGGCGGGTGGCGCCGGGCCCGGTCGGCGGCCTCGACGTCGACGTCGAGCCGGACCTGTCGAACGCCGGCCCCTTCATCGCCGCGGCGCTGGCCACGGGCGGGACCGTGCGGGTGCCGGGCTGGCCGCAGCACACGACGCAGGCCGGCGACACGCTGCGCGACGTGCTCGACGCCATGGGTGCCGACGTCCGCCTGGACCGCGACGGCCTCACCGTCGCCGGGGACGGGGCGGTCTACGGCGTCGACGTCGACCTGCACGACGCGGGTGAGGTCACCCCGACCGTCGCCGGGCTCGCCGCCCTCGCGGTGTCGCCGTCGCGCCTGCGCGGCATCGGGCACCTGCGCGGCCACGAGACCGACCGGCTGCAGGCCCTCGCCGACGAGATCAACCGCCTCGGCGGCGACGTCGAGGTCCTCGAGGACGGGCTCCGCATCTCCCCGCGGCCGCTGCACGGCGGGCGCTGGCTGTCCTACGCCGACCACCGGATGGCGACGACCGGCGCGCTCGTCGGGCTCGCCGTGCCGGGCGTCGTCGTCGAGGACGTCGCGACGACCGCCAAGACCCTGCCGGACTTCGTCGGCATGTGGACGGCGATGCTCGCGGGCGACGGGGTCTGAGGGCCCCGTGGTCCGCCGGCGCAGCACGGCGTCGTGGGACGAGTCCGACGCGCGGTCCCGGCCCCCGCGCCGCGGGACCCGGCCCCGCACCAAGGACCGGCCCGCCCACCGCGACGCGCTCACCGGCTGGGTGACGACGGTGGACCGGGGCCGCTACACGTGCCTCGTGCCGGCGCCGGAGCACACCGACGGGCGCACCGCCGACGCCCCGCCCGACGCGCTCGAGGTGACGGCGATGCGGGCCCGGGCGCTGCGCCCGGGTGACGTCGCGGTCGGCGACCGGGTGGGCCTCGTCGGCGACACCAGCGGCGGGGAGAACAGCCTGGCCCGCCTCGTCCGCGTCGAGGAGCGCACGAGCGCGCTGCGGCGCAGCGCCGACGACACCGACCCCGTCGAGCGGGTCGTCGTCGCCAACGCCGACCAGGTCTGCCTCGTCGTGGCCGCGGCCGACCCGCAGCCGAACCCGCGGCTGGTCGACCGCGCGCTCGTGGCCGCGTGGGACGCCGGCGTCGACCCGCTGCTCGTCGTGACGAAGACGGACCTCGCCGACCCCGTGGACCTCGTCACCGCCTACTCCGACCTCGGCCTCCGCGTGCTCGGCGTGAGCCGGGAGGGCTGGTGCGGTCTCGACGCGGTGCGCGGGGCACTCGCCGGGCGCGTCACCGCGCTGGTCGGTCCGTCCGGGGTGGGCAAGTCCACCCTCGTCAACGAGCTGTCCCCGGGCGCGTACCGGGCGGTGAGCACCGTGAGCGAGACGACCGGGAAGGGTCGGCACACGTCGACGTCCGCCATCGTGCTGCCGCTCGCGACGGGCGGCTGGGCGGTGGACACGCCCGGCATCCGCTCCTTCGGGCTCGCCCACGTCGGGCCGGACGAGCTGCTGCGCGCCTTCCCCGATCTCGCCGACGGCACCGACGAGTGCCCCCGCGGGTGCAGCCACGACGAGGAGGAGTGCGGCCTGGACGCGTGGGTCGCGGCCGGGCACAGCTCCCCGGCGCGACTGGAGAGCTACCGCCGGCTGCTCGGGGCGCTCCGCGCGGCGGCGGAGACCTACGACTGACGTCCGGTCGCGCGACCCTCGGGGCCCTCGGGGCCCTCGGGCTCCTCGAGCTCGACCGAGCCACCCGTCCGCCAGTACACCCCCGCCTCGCGGGCGAGGAAGAGGTTCTCCACGAGGTAGCGCCGCAGCGCGGCGACGTCGTCGTGGTAGGCCCGCAGCCGGTTGTTGACCTCGGTCTCGGGGTAGCGCTCACCGGGCACGAACTCCTGGGCGAGCACGTCGAGCACGAGCAGGCGCTTGGTGTGCTTCGCGGGGACCTGCAGCAGGCGCCCGTCGGCGTCGAAGAACGCGCGCAGCACCGGCCCGCGCCTGCGGTCGTCCTGCCGGGCCGCCCAGCGGGCGGGCTGCGCGTCGGGGTCCTCGTGCGCCACGGCGGCGAGCCTACGAGGACGTGCCGGTCGCGACGCGCCCGGTCGCCGCCGACCGGTGGCTAGGGTCGCGACCATGACGAGCACCGCGAGCACGGACCGCCAGAAGGGCTGGGACGACGACCTGCGCCTCGCCCTGTCGCTCGCGGACCAGGTGGACGCGCTCACCATGCAGCGGTTCGGCGCCGCGGACCTGCAGGTGCGGACCAAGCCCGACCTCACCCCCGTCACGGAGGCCGACACCGACGCGGAGCGCGCGATGCGCTCCCTGCTGCAGCGCGCCCGCCCGCGCGACATGGTCGTCGGGGAGGAGCTCGAGCCGACCGGTCACGGCCGGCGCCAGTGGGTGCTCGACCCGATCGACGGCACGAAGAACTTCGTGCGGGGCGTGCCGGTGTGGGCGACGCTCATCGCGCTCGTCGACGACCGCACCCCGGTCGTCGGGGTCGTGTCCGCCCCGGCGTTGAGCCGGCGCTGGTGGGCCGCGAAGGGGCTCGGGGCCTTCACCGGTCGCAGCCTGTCCACCGCGCGCCCGCTGCGGGTCTCCGGCGTCGACCACCTGTCCGACGCGTCGCTGTCGTACTCGTCGCTGTCGGGCTGGGAGGGCCGCGGCATGCTGCCCGCCTTCCTCGAGCTGTCCCAGCGGTGCTGGCGCACCCGCGCGTACGGCGACTTCTGGTCGTACATGCTGCTCGCCGAGGGTGCGGTCGACGTCGCGTGCGAGCCCGAGCTCGCGCTGCACGACATGGCCGCGCTCGTGCCGGTCGTCACCGAGGCCGGTGGCCGCTTCACCTCCCTCGCCGGTGAGGACGGGCCGTGGGGCGGCGACGCCGTCGCGACGAACGGGCACCTGCACGGACCCGTGCTGGCGACGCTCGCGGGCGGGGCGGGCGGCTGAGGGCGCGCGGACCGGACGGGGACCGGGACCAGGACGCGCTCGGGCCCGCGGCGGGCTCCGCCGTCGCCCGGGCGGTCGCGGCCCCCGACGTCGAGGTCCTGCGTCCGGGGCCGTGGCGCCGCGCGGAGGGACACCGCGAGGCGGCCGAGGCGGCCGAGCCTGCCGAGACGCCGGGGCACGTCTGGTACGTGTCCTACGGCTCGAACCTGCTGCGCGGACGCTTCGAGCGGTACCTGCTGGGCGGGACCCTGCCCGGGCTCGACGTCGTGTACCCGGGCGGACCGGGCACGGCCCCGGCGGGGGCGGACCGCGCCGTCGTGCTGCCCGGCCGGCTCCGCCTCGCCGGCGACGCGCCCGCGTGGGGCGGCGGCGGGGTGTGCTTCTGGGACGAGGGTGCCCCGGGGCCGGGTGTGCTCGCGCGGGCGTGGCGGGTCACCCTCGGGCAGTACCTCGAGGTCGTCCACCTCGAGGGCAGCCGCGCCGCCGTGCCGCAGCGGCGGCGCGCGCCCTGGGACGACGCCGTCCTGCGCGACGGGTCCGCGACCGTGCTCGACGGCTGGTACGGCCGCCTCGTGCTCGCCGGGAGCCTCGAGGGCGAGCCTGCCCTCACCTTCACCTCGCCCGCGGCCGCCCGGCTGCCGGCGCGCCCGCCGTCGCCCCGCTACCGCGAGGTGGTCGTGGCGGGCCTCGTGGAGACCTTCGGCGCTCGGGCGCGCGGCGGTCTCGACGAGGGCGCGGCGGCGGCCTACGTCGACGCGTGCGCGAGCGGGTCGCCGACGGGGCCCTCGCCGCCCGCCGCACCACCCGGGACGACGGGGCCGGTGACCCAGCGGGGTGACGGCACGCCCAGGTGGTAGCCCTGCACCAGCTGCACCCCGACCTCGCGGAGCACCTCGAGGTCGGCGTCGTCCTCGACGCCCTCCGCGCACACCCGGGCGCCCACCGCCGCCGCGAGCTGCACGACGAGGCGGACGAGCTCCAGGCGCGCCTCGTCGGCGTGGCAGCCGTGCACGACGCCCCGGTCGACCTTGACGACGTCCGGTCGCACCGCGAGGACGCGACCGAGGTCGCCGGAGCCGGCCCCGAGGTCGTCCACCGCGATCCGCGCGCCGCGCTCGCGCAGCGCCTGCACCGCGCGCCGCTGCGTCGACCAGTCCCGGCCGACGTGCTCCTCGACGAGCTCGACGACGACGCCGTCGAGGTCGGCGGGCAGCCCGTCCCAGAACCGCCGGGACGCGACCGCGGCCGGTGACACGTTGACGAACAGGCTCGTGCCGGGCGGCCGGCCCGGCACCTGCAGCGCCAGCCGCACGAGGTGCGCCTCGACGAGGTCGCCCACACCGTCCTCGTGCGCGCCGAGGAGCGCGCCGGCCACGTCGGGCAGGCCGGGCAGGCGCGCGAGCGCCTCGTGCCCGATGACGCGGCCGTCGCGGGCGTCGACCACGGGCTGCAGCACCACCCGCGCCCCCTCCGCCCACCGCGGCAGCCCACCCGCGCGGACGGCGGCGGGGTCGGCGACGACACGGTCGCGGCCCCGGCGCTTCGCCTCGTACAGGGCGGCGTCGGCGGCCGCGACCGCCGCCCCCGGCTCGGTGCCGGGCAGCCAGGCGGCCACGCCCGCGGAGAACGTCTGCCCCTGCGGGGTCGTGCCCCGCAGCCGGTCCACCGCGAGCCGCCCCGCCTCGAGGTCGAGACCGGGCAGCAGCACGGCGAACTCCTCCCCGCCGTAGCGGGCGAGCATCGCGCGCTCGGGCAGGGCGTCCGACCACGCGCTGACCGCGGCCACGAGCAGCCGGTCCCCTGCCTGGTGGCCGTGGCGGTCGTTGTAGCGCTTGAAGCGGTCGAGGTCGAGCAGCCCGACGGCCAGCGGCTCGCGGTGCTCGGCCGCGTGCGCGCACGCGCGTGACAGCTCGTGGTCCCACGTCCGGCGGTTGGGTGCGCCGGTCAGCCCGTCCACCCGGGCCAGGGCCGACAGCTGCACGGCCTGGGCCCGTACCCGCTCGAGCATGCCGGCCATGCGGGCGAGCACGAGGCTCGACAGCACGACGACCCCGGCCGCGACGGGCCACCACGCGACCTCGCGGCCGAGGGCGGCCCCCGCCGCGAGGGTGAGGCCGGGCAGGGCGGAGGCGGCACCGAGCGCGACGAGGCGCAGGCGCGCGTCACCCTGACGGCCCGGCTGCCGCTCCGCGAGGTCGTGCAGGCCGCGGCTGCCGACGGCCACCGTGAGCATCGAGTAGGCGGCGAGCCACCCGACGTCGGTCCAGCGGCTCACGAAGTCGTCGCCGCGCAGGACCACGCCGGCGTTCCACGCGGCGTCGGCGCAGAAGGTGAGCACGAGCGAGCCCGCGAGCAGCCCGAAGGCGGGCGTGCGGGCACCGGGTGTCGTGAGCAGGCGGGCGAGGACCGCGAGCAGGAAGACGTCGAGCAGCGGGTACGCCGACGCGACGACCTTGCCGGCCGTCGACAGGTCGGCGTCGGCCGCGGCGGGCTGCACGAGGAAGGCGACGGTGGGGACCGCGACGCCCACCGCGACGACGACGGCGTCGAGGACCGCGGTCCGGTCGCGCGCGGTCGCCCGGACCCGCACCATGACCATCGCACCCGCGCCCAGCCCCACGTAGCCCAGCAGGTACAGCACGTCGGCGACGCCGGGGAACCACTGCGGACCGTCCGGCCCGTTCTCCCAGGTCCACACCAGGTCCCCCACGACCCAGGCCGTGTAGCCCGCGAGCAGCCAGCGCCACGCCCACGGCTGCTGCGGCGCCCGCCGCTCCAGCTGCCACCAGCCCAGCGCGACGGCGCCGCCGGACACGACCACGTAGAGGTCCACCCACCCCAGCGGGACCGGGCCGAGGACGGCGTACACGGCCAGCCCGAGGAGCAGGCAGACGGACGCGAGGGCCCCGGAGCGGGTCATCCTCACGTGATCGGCCGGACCTGCCGGTCGCAGGAGCCCGCCGCCCGCGCGACGTGTCGTCTCACCCTGACGGCGGACCCCCGGTCGGGGCACCCGGGCCGGTTCCGCGCCCGCTGTCCCGGTTCGTCCCCCGCCCTGCGCCGCCGTGGGGCCGGGTGCCGCGCGTCGCGGCCGTCGCTACGGTCGGGGCGTGCCCGCGCTGCTCCCCGCCGACGGCCGGCTGCTCGTCGTCGGCGCCGGCCTCGCCGCGCTCCGCCTCTGCCAGGAGGTGCGCCGGCTCGGCTTCGTCGGTGAGGTCGTCGTGCTGGGCCGCGAGCCGCACCGGCCCTACGACCGGCCGCCGCTGTCCAAGCATGTGCTGCTGCCCGGTCCGGGCGACGCGCCCGGGCCGTCGCCGGCGGGTTCCGTCTCGGACCTGGCCGCCGACGGCACCGGCCTCGACGACCTGGGCGTCGACGTGCGCACCGGCACCAGGGCCCTCGCCCTGGACCCGCTCGCCCGCCGCGTCACCACGACGACGGGCACGACGGGCACGACGGGCACGACGGGCACGGGCACGACGGGCGAGGAGCGCTACGACGCCCTCGTGGTGGCCAGCGGCGCGGAACCCGTGCTGCTGCGCGGCGACGGGCCGCAGCACGCGGTCCGGACGTGGGAGGACGCCGTCGCGCTGCGCGCCCGCCTCGTGCCCGGCGCCCGCGTCGTCGTGGTGGGGGCGGGCTGGATCGGCGCCGAGGTCGCGACCGCGGCCCTCGCCCACGGCGCGGACGTCACGTGCCTCGAGGCCGGCCCCGCCCCGGCGTGGGCCGCCGTCGGCGAGGCCGTCGCGAGGCGTGTGCTCACCCCGCTGTGGCGGGACGTCCGGCTGCGCACCGGCACCCGCGTGGACCGGGTCGTCGACGAGGGCGTCCTGCTCGCCGACGGCGCGCTCGTGCCGGCCGACGTCGTCGTCGTGGGGGTCGGGGTGCGTCCCACGGTGGGCTGGCTGCGGGGCAGCGGTGTCCCGCTCGGCGCGGGTGTGCTCGTGGACGAGCACCTGCGCAGCGGCGCGGACGGGGTGCTGGCCGTCGGCGACGCCGCCGAGCGGTGGTCCCCGCGCTGGCGGCGGCGGCTGCGGGCCGAGCACTGGGAGGAGGCCTCGACCGGGCCGGCCGTCGCGGCCCGGGTGCTGCTCGACGGGCCGGAGGGCACGCCCGCGCACGACCCGGTGCCCTACGTGTGGAGCGACCAGCACGGCGCGCGCGTGCAGCTGGTCGGGCTGCCGGCGGACGACGCCGGGGTCGTGTGGCGCGAGCACGTCGACGGCTCCCCCACCGCGACCTGGCTGTCGCGCGACGGGCGCCTGCTCGCCGTGCTCACCGTCGACCGGCCGCGCGAGGCCGCGCAGGCCCGGCGCGCGGTGGGCCGGGCGCCGGACCGCGCCACGCTCGCCGACCCGGCCACCCCGCTGCACCGAGCGTGAGCGAGCCGCGACGCGACGCTTCTCGCCTCCCGCGAGACCGTTCTGTTACCTTCTGACGACCCCCTCGGAGCCCGCGCCGTCGTCGCCGGGTCGCCCCCTCGACTGCTGCCGACCGACAGGACCATGCCCGTGCGCCTCGCCCCGCTGCCGCTCGCCGCCGCCCTGGCCGCCGCCGCCCTCTGCCTCGGTCTGGTCGCCGCGCCGGCCACGGCCTCGGACGTCGAGCAGGCCGAGGACCGCGTCGAGGAGCTGGGCCGTGAGGTCGCGGCGCTCACCGAGGACTACAACGAGCTGCGCGAGGAGGCGCGGTCCCAGCGGGAGCGGGCCGAGGCCGTCGGGGCCCAGGTCGCCGACCAGCAGGTCCGCATCGAGGACATGCAGGGCGAGCTGACCGGGCTGGCGGTCGAGGCGTTCAAGCGCGGGGGCGTCGACCCGCAGCTCGCGGTGCTGCTGCGCGGCGGCGCGGAGTGGGTCCACTCCTCCAGCACCCTCGCGCTGCTGGGCGAGCGCCGATCGGTCTCGCTGTCGGGGCTCCGCGAGGCGCAGGTCGAGCTGCAGGGCCTGCGACGCGACGAGGAGGCCGCGCTCGCGGCCGTGGAGCGGACCGAGCGCGACCTCGGTGAGAAGAAGGAGCGCATCGAGGGGCAGCTCGCGGCCGCGGAGGACGACCTGCGCGCCGCCCAGGAGGCCGCCGCCGAGCGGGAGCGCCGCCGGCAGGAGGCCATCCGCGCCGCCGCCGAGCGCCGCGCGGCGCAGGAGGCCGCGAGCCGGGCCCGCGCGGCCGACGCCGAGGCGGCGTCCGTCGCTGCGGCGTCCGGCGCGTCGGACGCTGCCGGCGGCTCGAGCGACTCCGGCGGGTCGAGCGGGTCCGGCGGGTCCGACGCCTCGGGCGGGTCGAACGACTCGGGCGGGTCCGGGGACTCCGGCGCGGCCGCGGCGGCCCCGGTGAGCGGGACGACTGTCAGCTGCGGCGGCCGCTCGGTGCAGGCCCCCGACGCGCGCACCGCGACCGTCATCTCCTTCGCGTGCTCGCAGATGGGCAAGCCGTACCTGTGGGGCGCGGGCGGCCCGAACGCCTACGACTGCAGCGGTCTCACCTCGCGGGCGTGGGCGCAGGTCGGCGTCTCGCTGCCGCACTCCTCGCGCATGCAGTACTCCGCGGGCCGGAAGGTGTCGCGCGGCGAGCTGCGTCCGGGCGACCTCGTGTACTTCTACTCCCCCATCAGCCACGTCGGCATCTACATCGGCGGCGGCGAGCTCGTGGCCGCGCCGTCGTCGGGTGACGTCGTCAAGATCCAGTCGATGTCGTACATGCCGTACGCGGGCGGCACGCGTCACTGAGGGAGCCGCTCAGACCTGCAGGGGACCGTCCCACGGCGTGGGCGGGTGGCCCTGCAGCTGTCGCTCGTACTCGCCGAGGAACCACTCGCCGAAGCGGCGGAGCAGCGGCGGGCGCGGCACCGTGAGCAGCCGGGCCTCCTCGCAGTAGCGGTCCGACTCCTCCATGAGCGCCCGCAGGCCGCGGACGGCCTCGAGCGAACCGGCCGGGACCTCCGACACCTGGTCGATGACCGACCGGCCCGCCGCGTGCGCGGCCTCGAGCTCCTCGTCACGACGACCGTGCGCCTGCGCGTAGCGGCCGCCCAGCACCTCGACGAGCTCGACGAGGCGTGCCGGGGCGTGCGCGGCGTCGATCTCGCCGGACAGCGCGAGCAGGCGGTACTCGCGCAGCAGGTCGTCGTGGTGCTCGCGGCTGGCCATCGCGAGGGCCACCGGCAGGTCGCGCAGCACGACGCGCACCGGCGGGCTCCCGTCCCCGTCGGGCACGTAGCGCCCCAGCGGCGTGCCGTCGTCGGGCGAGCGCTCCTCCTCACCCATCACGACGCGCCCACGCGCACGGCGGTCACGGACCGCCCATGACGTCGTCGAGCTCGAAGGTGTCCCAGGCGCTGCGGACCGTGGTGACAACAAACCACGTCACCTTTCCCCGCTCCGAGCCGTGCCAGCCGAAGTCGTCGGCCAGGCTCGACAGCAGGGTCATGCCGCGACCGGTGGAGGCGGTCGGGCTGTAGTGCCGTCGCAGCGGCATGACCTGCGAGCCGTCCTCGACCTCGACCCGCACCCCCTCGCCCTCGCGCCCCACCCGGACCTGCATCGTGGTGCCGGCGTGCAGCAGCGCGTTGGTGACCACCTCGGTGGTGAGCAGCTCCACCTGCTCCACGAGCGGCTCCAGGCCCCAGCCGTCGAGCAGGCCCGCCACCCAGCGCCTCGCCTCACGCGGCGAGGTCGCCTTCGGGGGCAGCACGAGCTCCCGGGTGTCGTTCACGGGCGCCCCGGCGTCGCGGGCCTCGGCGAGGTCATGCGTCCTGCTCCAGTCTGCGTGAGGGGCGGCGGCTCGCGCCGTCGGGCGGGGTGGGACCGACGGCGCCGGAGGACACCCTGCCCCAAACACCCCGGTCGCACACGTCAGCGACCATTCCGGGCGCGGTCGTCACCGGCTCGGCGGTACCGCCACCTCACCCGCTCCGGCCGTCGCCGGGGTCGGGTGGCCCCTCGGAGGGGACGTCGGGGGTGACGTCGGCGTCATCGGCGTCGGCGTCGGCGTCGTCGGCGTCGGCGTCGGCGTCGTCGGCGTCGGCGTCGGCGTCGGCGTCGTCGGCGTCGGCGTCGGCGTCGGCGTCGTCGGCGTCGGCGTCGGCGTCGGCGTCGTCGGCGTCGGCGTCGGCGTCGGCGTCGTCGGCGTCGGCGTCGGCGTCGGCGTCGTCGGCGTCGGCGTCGGAGGTGTCGTGCGACGCAGCCCGGCCCACAGCACGCCGCCCACGACCAGCGCGCCGCCGACGACCTCCAGCGGCGCGGGCCGCTCGCCGAGCACGAGCCACGCCGCGCTCGCCCCGACCACGGGCACGAGCAGCGAGAACGGTGCGACGACCCCCGCTGGGTGGCGCGCCATGAGCCACACCCACACCCCCGAGCCCACGACCGTGCCGAGCAGGACGGTGTAGCCGAGCCCGGCCCAGGCCCACGCGGCCACCGCGTCGCCGCCGAGGAGGGACGCCGCGATCCGGTCCGGCCCCTCCACGACGAGCGAGAGCGCGAGGGTGGGCAGCGGCGGGACCACGGCCATCCACAGCGTGAGGTGCAGCGGCCGGGGGGCCGCCGCGAGGCGGACCGACAGGTTGCCGAGCGCCCACCCCAGGCCGCCGAGCACGACGAGCAGGAACGGCCACGGCGGGCTGCCCTCGGCCCGCTCCACCCCGACGAGCGCGAGGCCGCCGACCGCGACGGCGAGGCCGACCACCGCCCGCGGCCGCACCCGCTCGCGCAGCAGGACCGCCCCGAGCAGCACGGTGAAGGGGGCCGAGGACTGCAGCACGAGGGAGGCGAGGCCGGCCGGGAAGCCCGCGGCCATGCCGAGGTAGAGGCCGACGAACTGCAGCGTGCCGAAGCCGAGGCCGTAGCCCAGCAGCCACCGCAGCGGCACGTCGGGCCGGGGCACGAGCAGGACGGTGGGGACCGCGAGGAGCGCGAAGCGGAGCGCGACGAGGAACAGGGGCGGGAACTGCTCGAGCGAGGCGTGGATGGCCACGAAGTTGACCCCCCACAGCGCGGCGACGAGGAGGGCGAGGGCGACGTGGCGGGCGGGCACGGCACCAGCGTCGGACCGGCGCACCGTTCAGGACAAGCGACAGTTCGTGGAACGACTGTGTAGGTTTCCTGCATGGAGCTGCGGCACCTCGAGCTGCTGCGCGACCTCGCCGCCCTCGGGTCGCTCACCCGGGTGGCGGCCGCCACCCACCGCACGCCCTCCGCGCTGTCGCAGCAGCTGCGGGTGGCGACCCGCGAGGCCGGGGTCCCCCTGGTCGAGCCCTTCGCACGGGGCCTGCGGCTGACCGCCGAGGGCCGGCTGCTCGCCGACGGCGCCGACGAGGTCCTCGCCGCCTCGGCGCGGCTGCGCGCACGGCTGGAGGCCGTGCGCGGGGAGCCCGCCGGACGGGTCGTCGTCGACACGCTGCCGAGCGCCGGCACGGTGCTGCTGCCCGCGCTCGTCCACCGGCTGAGGGGATCCGCCGTGGTGCTGGACCTCGACGACCACGACCTCGCGGAGGCGGACGTCGCCGCCCGCACCGTGCACGCCGACGTCGTCATCGGGCACAGCCCGACCACGGGTCCGCCGCAGGGCTCGGCCGGCCTGGCCGTCCGCGTGCTCGCGCACGAGCCGCTCGACGTCGCGCTCCCGGTCGACCACCCGCTGGCGGACCGGGCCTCGCTCGCGCCGTCGGACCTCGCGGGGACGCGCTGGGTGGGGGTGCCGCCGGGCTACCCCTTCGACACCATCCTGCTCGGGGTCGAGCAGCGCCTCGGGGCGCCGTTGGAGCGGGTGGTGCGCATCCGCGACAACCAGCTCGTCCGCGCGCTCGTCGCGGCCGGCACGGGGCTGGCCGTGCTGCCGCGCTTCAGCACCGCGCCCGGCGACGACGTGGTGCTCCGACCCCTCGTCGACGTGCACGCCTCGCGCAGCATCGTGGCGCTGTGCCGGCCGGACCGGCTGGAGCGCCTGGCCGTGCGCACGGTCGTGGCGCACCTCGTGGAGATCGGCGCCGCCGTCGACGCGGGACGCACGGGCGGGGCGGGTGCGGTCCGTGGCGCCGGTGGCGTCACGCCGCCGTCAGCGGCACCCCCCGGGGCCGACCGTCAGAGGTAGCCCATCGGGTTGACGGGCTCGCCGCCCTGGCGCACCTCGAAGTGCAGGTGGCAGCCGGTCGACAGGCCGGTGGTGCCGACGTAGCCGATGACCTGGCCCCGCTCGACCGAGCCGCCGCCCGTGGCGAAGCCCTGCAGGTGGGCGTAGGCGGTGCTGAGCCCGTCGCCGTGCTCGACCACGATGATGTTGCCGTAGCTGCCGTGCCAGCTCGCGGACGTCACGCTGCCGGAGCGGGCCGCGACGACCGGGGTCCCGCAGGACGCGCCGACGTCGATGCCCTTGTGGAAGCGGCGGTCGCCGTACACCGGGTGGGTCCGCCAGCCGAAGGGCGAGGTGATGGGGCCGCTCGCGGGCATGGCCATGCCGCCACCGCTCCCGGACACGTCGGACAGGGTGGCGGCGCCGGCCTGCTGGGCCTGCAGCTCCGCGTCGGCGGCGGCCCGCTCGTCACGCGCCCGGGAGGCGGCGAGCTCGGCCTGGCGCTGCTGCTCGGCGGCCACGCGCGCCCGATGCTCGCGCTCGGCGACCGCGAGGGCGTCCTTGGCCCCGTCGAGCTTCTTCTCGATGGCGGCGCGACGCTCGACGAGCTCGGCCTCGAGGGCCTCGACCTCGGCCAGCGAGGCCTGCTCCTCGGCGCGGAGCCGCTCGAGCTCGACCTGCGCCTCGCGCAGCGTGTCGAGCGAGGCGCCCTTGCGGCCGGCGACCACGCCGAGCTCGTCGGTGGAGCGGGCCATGTCGAGCGAGCCGGAGGCGAGCAGCTGCAGCTTGGGGTCGACCCCGCCCAGCTTGTAGGCCTCGACGGCCATGACCACGAGCTCGTCCTCGATGCGGGCGATGGTCCGGGCCTGCGCCGCGGCACGGGCCCCGGCGGACTCCGCGCGCGCCTCCTGCTCCGCGAGCCGGGCCTCGACCTCCTCGTACTCCGCGGCGGCCGCCTCGACCTCACGGCCGAGCTGCGCGACCTCCTCGCGCGCCTGCTGGACCTCCTCGCGCGAGTCCTGGACGGACGCGGACGCGGCGGTGGCCGGGACCAGGGCGACGGCGACGGCCGTGAGGACGGCCAGGGCGGTGCTGGGCAGGCGGACGTGCACGCGGTGATCCTTCGGGGCAGGTGGCAGGTCGTGGTGCGGGACCGGGGTGACGGCACCCGGGACAGGGGCACCCGGGTGGCCGGGGGGTCGTCGTGTCCCGGTCCTGTGTTTCGGAACGGTAACGACGATACTTGACGTCAAGAGGTGATGGCGACCGTCCGGGGTTTGTGTGGACAGTCGGGTGGGTATACGGGCCCCTCAGGCCGCGAGCCCGAAGAGCCGTCGCGCCGCGACGGCCCGGGTGCGTCGGACCGCGAGCACCGAGGCCGCGAGGGCCGCCAGACCCCACACGAGCAGCAGCACGACGGCCCCCGCCGCCCCTGGCGCGCCGAGCGCCGTGCGCTGCAGGGCCTCCGTCGCGGGCGCGAGCGGCGTCCACGCCACGACCGTGCGCAGCAGCCCGGGGGCCGTGCCGAGCAGCGCCGCGGGCAGGCTGAGCGCGAGCACCGCGACGAGGACGAGGCGCCCCACGCCGCCGGCCCACGCGACGAGCGCCTGCGAGACCGCGGTGAGCGACGCCGACACGACGAGGGCGGCGGCCCACAGGGCGAGCGCGGTGGGCACCGACGCGTCGACGAGCCACGCGAGGACGGCGGCGACCGTCGTGGCCTGGACGAGGGCGACCACGGCGCCGGGGGCGAAGGCGCGCGCCGCGAGCGCCACCGAGCCGAGGCGGCTGCTCACGGCCCGCCGCGGCACGGCGGGCAGGACGAGGAAGGTCGCGAGCGCACCGATGCCGAGCGCGAGCGCCGCGAGGTAGGCCACGGCCCGGTCGAGCACGGGGCCGGCGATGCCGTCGCCCTCCGTGGTGACGGTCTCGACGGGCCGGGCGACCACGTCTGCGAGCCGCGCGACCTGCCCCTCGTCGTAGTCCGGCACCTGGGCCGCGCCCTCGCGCAGGCCGCTCGCCAGCTCGTCGGTGCCGTCGGCGAGCTCCCCGGCGCCCTCGGCGAGCTGCGACGTGCCGTCGGCGAGCCGGCCGGCACCGTCCGCGGCGCCACCCGCGCCGTCGGCGAGCTGCGACGTGCCGTCGGCGAGCTCCCGCGCCCCGTCGGCCAGCTGCCCGGAACCGTCCGCGAGCGCGCGGGCGCCGGTCGCGGTCGCGCCGACGCCCTCGGCGAGCGCCGAGCTGCCGTCGGCGAGCTCGCGAGCCCCGTCGGCCAGCTGCCCGGAGCCGTCCGCGAGCGCCTGGGCGCCGGTCGCGGTCGCGCCGATGCCGTCGGTGAGCGCCGGCAGCCCGTCGGCGAGCCGGTCGTGGCCGTCGGCGACGCCGCGGGCGCCGGCCGCCAGCTCCTGCGTCCCGTCGGCGGCCGGGGCGCCGCCGTCGGACGCGT